>PXEI01000101.1 GCA_003564775.1 Spirochaetaceae bacterium | reverse complement strand
GAAAACAGTTCTGCCACACCCAACGGTGTCGGAGTTACTTCCCTGGATCTTTGCCGACCTCACACCCCTCGACTGAAGCTGGCTCGAGTGAGGCAGCCGTGCCTTGTGTCAAGAAGGCCCCAGTGCCCAGCACAAGCAGCCCAAGGACGGAGAGTGCGTTTACACGCTCGCCGGAGACGGCCACCGCAGTTACCAACAACGGCAAGGCGACGTACGAGACGTCGTAACTGGCCGCCATAATTGCTACGCGGCAGCGGCGTAGGTATGACCACTGAATCATGCCAAAGGCTCCGGCGGCGCCCAGGAAGCTTACAGCAAAGATCCACCAGTCTGGGCCTGCTCCAGGCAGGAACGAGGCGGCCCCGTCTACCGACTGTGACACCCCTTTGAGAACGGCTTCCAGGGCGGCTAACCCGCCGCCGAGCAGACCGAACATAAGCTCCTGCGCAGGGATGGGCGCCCCTCTCATCAGACGTGCAACCGCCGGTGCGGCCAGGGCCCATGCCCCAGCAATGACCAGCACCGTTGTGCGGTTGGCCAGGAACAGGGGTGAGGCCGGAGACACTATACGAGCCGCCCCAATAAGCAGTGTGCCCAGGACGACCACCATCGCTCCGGTTATGCGGCGCCGGTCCAGGTGCTCACCAAGAACGAGTCGCGAAAACACCAGCAATGAAACGAGCCCGAGTCCGTACATCGATGTGTAGTACACCGTTGGTGCAAAGCGGTTTGCAACAATGACCCACAAAGGGTTGGTGAAGTTCATGAGCATGCCAGCAATGTAGATGCTGCGCCCCTTGCCTGCCAAAGTCGGTGCACCCGTGTTCGCCAGCTCCCGCCCTTTGTCCTCACGCATGCGGACAATTCCAAGCTTCATTACTCCCTTAGAGAGATGAATGACCGAGGTGCCAATAACCCCGACAACCAAGGCCACACCAATGCCAAAGGTTGCGCTTGTTGCTACCATCTGAAGGCGTCCGGGTTGGTTGAGACATAGGGCTGAACGAAACGCGTGTAGGTTTTTGGAGCAATCCGGTCACTCGGTACCAGGATTGCAATCTCACGCACACCCCCAAAGTCTGCATCTACGGCGGTATCAAAGGCGGTGAATCCGGGGCTCGCCTTGAGGTAGGAAATAAGAATAGGCGGAACCAGCCACCCCTCCTGTGAGGCGCGTTCAACAAGGGAATCAAAGTCTGCAGGGATCTCCACGGGAGCGTTCCTGAGTGGCCTGCGGAGCTGTGGCCTGGCTACCACACGAGCCGCCGTGTCGCCGTAATGGGTGTACAGGTAGCTCAGAAGCGTGTCGAGCTGCTCGTCTGAGATATCGTCATAGACCGAGACATTGCCGAAAAAGCCGTGAATCTGCGGGAGCTCCCGCAGAATGGCGCCAAGCCCGCTCCAGACCGAGAACAGCCCCTGTATCACTTTACGCGCGCTGCTGTTTACTACCGACCGGCCCAGTTCAATAAGATGAGGTAGCTCTTGCTCGCGGAACTCCGGGCTAAACTCAAACATACTCGATGTCCGCAGTGCCCCAACTCCACCGTGGCGGAGTGCGTAGCCACCATGCTGCGCTCGGTACATTGCTACCAGTTCGCCTGCCTCTCTATCAAACGAGACAATCTGCCTATACCTTGGCTCTTCAAGATCAAGCCGATCCAGATCCCGAGCAAGGTTGCGCCCCGCGCCCATTCGGCGGTACTCAAGCTCACGAATGCGCCCAATCTCGTTGAGTGTCTCGGGTGCCTGTGGCCCGTCAAAGAGGTGTATCTCCAGATCCTTAAAGCGCGTGATCAGCGTTGTGTCGTTGAGCTCCTTGCGCACAGCGTCAGGGTGTGAAGCTTCGGCAACTGGGGTCATAGATGTACTCATGACTGCGGGACTCCTAGGTAGTGGGCTGTATCCGAGAATGCTCGGCCATGGCCTCAACCTCTTGTCTGAGGGCCTCAGCATACTCGGCGTCGGTTCGTAAGTTGTGCGATGTTGGCTGCCGCGGTGGGCCAACGCGAACCTGTACACACTCGCCGCGACGGTGAAACAGTTCGTCAGGAAGGAGGAACATCTCAAGGTTCAGCTTCACACCGAGCAGGCGCCTGACTTTGTGAATGGCGTAGAACCTGTGGGTGTTGCGACCGCTGACCCAGACCGGACAGATCTGGCGGTTACTGCGTCGTGCATAGGTGACAAAGCTCTTTAGCCACGGATACTCGCGCAGCCGTTTCCCACGCATGCGGGCTGTTTTGCCAGCAGGGAAGACTAACACGGTCTCATCACCCTCAAAGGCTTCAGCAAAGGGCCCGCCCGCGCCTGCGTTCCCGCGGTAGCGGTCTATGGCTACAACGTGCGGTCTCAGGGCTGGGACCTCGGCAAGCACTTCATTTGCTGGCAGCTTGAGCGAGCCGGTAGCCCGGAGCAGCGTAGCTATGAGTACGAACCCTTCTACACCGCCGGTTGGATGATTTGCAGCAACTACCACCCGTGGGTTGCGGCGCAAGTGTTCAAGCCCCTCCACCTCCACGCGAATACCAAGTCTCCGCAGTACACCCTCACTCAAGGTGGCCGCGTCCCGACCGTGGAGCTGCGATAGGGCGCGGTTAATGCGGCGCTCGTGGAGTAGCGCACGGAGCACCTGAAAGCTCCCCGGCGGAAGTCTGCGGGTTAGTGCGGGAGCCCGTTCTGAGAAGAGCCGCTGGAGATCAAAGATGCGTGCCATTAGCGCCCACGAAGTCGGTTAAGCACCGAGTTGAAAGCGCGTTCACAATCAAGGAACACATCAACAAGCACGGGGTCAAAGTGAGTCCCACTCCCTTCCGCAATCACTCGAGCGGCGGTATCGTGAGCGTAGGCCTCTTTGTAGACGCGTTTTGACACTAGTGCGTCGTAGACATCGGCCACGGCCAGGATCCGTGCGGACAGCGGTATGCTCTCACCACGGATGCCGTCGGGATACCCGGAACCGTCCCAGCACTCATGGTGACTTCGTGCAATCTCAGCCGCCATCTTGAGATAGTTTGACCGCGGGGACTTTTGAATGGTTTGATACAGCGTGTCGTACCCAATCATGGCGTGTTCTTTCATAATCTCAAACTCGGCGTCGTTGAGCTCCTCTGGTTTCAGCAGTACCCGATCCGGGATACCGACCTTGCCAATATCATGAAGAGGACTGGTTGTAAAGATGTCCTCTACGAAACGGCGCGTCACAACCTCGGGATACACTCCTTTACTCATAAGCCGTTCCGCAATGAGTTTGCAGTATATCTGAATGCGCTCAAGATGGAGTCCGGTTTCCGGGTCGCGGGTCTCGGCGAGCTTTGCCAGCGAGAAGATCACCATGTCCTTGCTTTGAATGCCGAGTATTCGCTCTGCCGATTTAAGCCTGACGCTCAGTTCTGCCTTGTTTACCGGTTTGGTTAGGTAGTCGTCCACACCTGACTCAAACCCAAGCACTAAGTCGCGTGAGTCATCACGCGAAGTTACCATAATAATATAGGTGTAGTCGTCGGCCTCGGTTGCTCGGATTGATTGAGTAAGCTCGATCCCGTCCATCTCCGGCATGATCCAGTCGGTGAGAACAATGTGCGGGCGCTGCTTGCGCCAGGTCTCAAGCGCGGCATGACCGTCGGCGGCCACTAACGGAATATATCCCAAGGTTCGGACATAATGTGAGAGTGTTTTGCTGCTGGTTGTGTCGTCCTCGACAATTAGCACGTCCATTTGTGCACCATAGGTACTTAGTATAGAATTATGACGTGAAACTGCAAAGTGGAGTACGACGTGTTGTTCGGAGACCAAGTATATGAATGATCACAGTGACGAGAACACGGAAGACTACAACCTACCCGTTCACAAATCCCATTTTGAATCCATTTTTACCAATACAAATGATGCCATGGTGTTTTTTGACACCAGTAGCAAGATTGTTCGAATTAACGCGCGCTTTACCGAAATGTTTGGCTATGAATTGTCAGAAGTAGCTGGCCTGCACGTCAACAGTGTGGTGGATCCGCTCCGCAAGGAAGGCCGCTACGGAGACCAGAGAATTCTAGCCCGGCAGACTGTAGAGCTTGAGGTTGTGCGTTACGCCAAGTCCGGGCGTGCGATACAGGTGCTGCTCAAGGGGGGTCCGGTTATTGTTGACGGCGTAGTCACCGGGGGCTACGCCATTTACTCAGATATCACCGAGCGCAAAAAGGCCGAGGAGGAGTTGTTGCGGGCCAAAGCAGCGGCCGAGGAAGCATCGCGAGCGAAAGGCGAGTTTCTTGCAAACATGAGCCACGAAATACGCACGCCGCTTAACGGTGTTGTAAGCATGCTGAGTCTGCTTGAGGAAACCCCAATAAACTCCGCGCAGCGTGAGTACATTGAAATGGCTACTGCGTCGGCGGAAACCTTGCTTGCCGTGATCAACGACGTGCTGGACTTCTCCAGG
>PXEI01000391.1 GCA_003564775.1 Spirochaetaceae bacterium | reverse complement strand
GCTGGTTCGATTCGACACACCGCCAGCCCAGGTTGTGGAGTACGACGGAGAGTACCGGTATATCCTTGGCACTGACGAGGTACGGCGTAGCTTCGCCCGGGTAGGAGATTATTTCAACGAGCGTCGCGATAACAAGGCAATCATTGAGATCAACCGACTCCTTAACTCCAACGCCTCACGCACCTACAAGGAACGAGCGCGTATGCTTATGAGTTATATGTCGCGCCCCAGCTTCACAGAGTTCCAGGACAATATTGAGTACCGACAGGTCGAACAAGAACCGTGGTTATATAACAATGTGCACGTACGCTGGAAAGGCAGGGTAACCAACCTCAACATTGGGAGTGAAAGTATTACCTTTGATTTTCTTGTTGGATACCATGATGAGCGAGTGCTGGAGGGAATTGTTCCGGTAACTCTTCCTTTTGCAGCGGCCCTTGAAGGCGCCATGCCAATTGAACTCATTGCCAAACTGGAAACCAACGACAGCATTGAACGCCTTGTGGGGGTCTCGGTTCGGCGAATTGCACCCGAGTTTGGGCTAGAGACACGCGGCCAAAGGGATGCGGGCAACTAACGTATGCGGGCGGTAGTGCAACGAGTCTTTCGGGCCGAGGTACGAACTGGCGGCAGCAGCGTGGGAGCCATTGGTGCCGGGCTCCTGATCTACCTGGGAGTTTCGGAACACGACAACGATACCGACGCGGCATACATCACGGATAAAATTCACGAGCTGCGGATCTTCCCCGACGATGAAGGCAAAATGAATACATCGCTACGTGAGCACTTCAAGCCGGAAGCACTTGTAGTCAGTCAGTTTACGCTCTACGGAGACACCCGCAAAGGCCGTCGGCCGTCATATAACCACGCAGCATCTGCAGAGCATGCAGAGGCAAAGTATCTTCAAGTCTGTGAAATGTTACGCGCAAAAGGTGTTAAGGTCGAAACCGGAAAGTTCCAAACGCTCATGGAAGTAGAGAGTGTCGGCGACGGGCCGGTTACAATCCTGGTGGACTCACATAAACAGTTTTAGTGAAGCCAGATAGCGTCGGGCATCAAATGCTTCAAAGAAAGGGGAGAGCGACTTTTCTTCGTGCATTCGCATGATGAGCTCTGCGGAAAAACGTGCCGAAGAAACCACATGCAAGAACGGCAGTTGTTTCCGGAGCTCTCCAGAACAGTCCAGAGTGTCGGTAACAACCACTGCGTCGAGCATGCCGTCGTTGTACAACTGTTGCAGCCGTTCGACAGCCGGGCCGGAAAACACCGGATGCACCGCAGCAATACGGATTTTTGCGACATTTCGCTTGTGGAGTTCCTGGACTAGGGCATACACCGAACCCCCGGTATCTACCATGTCATCCACGATCCATACCACCTTACCCTCGATTGGCGTAGCGGTCAAAATGTTAATAGACTCAACGGTGTTGGCTTTGTGGTAGTCCCGTTGTTTATGTGCAATCACGAGTTTCGTACCAAAGGCAATTGCATACTTCTTGGCTATTCCTTCGCCGCCCGCATCTACCGAGCAGAACACCCAATCCTCTTTTACCTTTGTCTCAAGATAATCCTGCGTTTTGATAAAATTGTCCGAGATGTACTCTTGCAATAGAGTGTTGGCCGGAACATCGTCAATACCGCATTCGTTCGGATCGATAGCCGTTTTGCTTTTGTCCGAATGCAGCTGATAGGTGATAATGTGGTCGACACCAAGACTTATGAGGGTCTTGTGATGCACCCAGAACCCAACCGAGTTTCGCCGCGTGGTCCTGTCGGAGCGTGAGGAGCTGGAGTAGGGCTCAAACAGCGTTATTCGTCCTGCTGCCGCTCGCTTGAGCGCGTCAATTGTGTGATACAGTTCGAGCTTGTTTTTTTCCACGCTCAGACCATGAGCGTTACGCCCGGCCTGAGAAAACAGGAAAACATCCTTGCCGCGAAGGGAGCTATGGACCTCAACTTCCATTTCACCGTCAGCGAAATCTACGGTGCGAAGTTCACCCATGCTGTTCTCACTGTTCACGGTACTGTGGAAGTCCGGAAAGGTTTGCAGCTGGTGAAACACCCGCTCCATATAGCCGCTCATAGAACGGGTTGCGAGTAGTACCAAATCTCCTCTCATGCGGCCATAGTACCGAAAACGCCGTTCAAGGTCAAAGCATTGTAGTCCTTACTCGCTGTTCTCGTCTGGGTTCGCCCGGGTTGCGCGTGCAGCAGTTCGAGCCGCGTATACCAGCTCAGGAATTCTAGCCCTCTCGGCGATCAGTGCCGCGCCGACAGCCGTCGCAGGATGCGGGAAACGGATTGCTATATCGCACATCACCAGTGCCTCCTGTAACTCGGCCGCGGTTAGTCGGCTGCCACCACTATTGAGGCGCAGCAAGACCTGCGCGAATCCATGTTGAACCATTCTGCTTGCCGCGTGGACATCGAGCTCCGCAGTCACCAACAACACCCGATACCGTAAAGATGGATCTGCAAAACTATAGTAGCGTTCAGCCAGCCGTTGAAACGCGTATTGATTGGGAGCAAGCAGCTCAGTCCGTGGCACGCTGTTGTGATCTAGTACCAGGAGATCCAGAGCCCGAGTAAGCAGAAACTCCCGCTCCTCTGATCGTCGTCGTTCCAGAATCGCCGTGAAAACTGGTTCAATGAACTGGGTATCCTGGAGCGCGGGATCCTTGAGAATGTGCTCTGCCTCTGCAAGCGAAGCTCGTCGTAGCCGCTCGGCAGCCACCTGCACACGTGCCTGTATGAGCTGCGCAGGTACAAGCACCAGGACGAAACATGCACAAAGAAGAATGCCCAACCGGATTGCACCGTGATAATTACTCATCTTACTTACGAATATCGGCAGAACTCCCTCTTAGCCGCAGATTCCACCCATGAGCTCACGCTACCCGTATTGACCGCAAAAAATATGGGATGTAGTATGCGAGACGACAATCAGCGTGCATATTTTCCGGTAGTAGTAGGGTATGGAGCATGTCTCCCAATTCGCACGCAAGGATATTCCATGGCAAAGAAAGAAACTAATGTGTTCGCAAAGAACAGCGAGCTCGCAACAGAGAAGGCGCGCGCTATCGAGGCCGCACGCTTACAAATTGAGAAGCAGTTCGGGAAGGGCTCGCTCATGAAGATGGGTGACGGGACCGACATCAAGGGTATTGAAGTCATTCCCTCCGGCTCCATCCTCCTTGATGAGGCGCTCGGTTTGGGAGGGTATCCCAAAGGGCGAATCATTGAGGTATATGGGCCGGAGTCTTCAGGCAAAACGACGTTGGCCCTGCATGCCGTTGCCGAGGCCCAGAAAATTGGTGGAATTGCCGCATTTATCGACGCCGAACACGCCCTTGACCCCTCATATGCTGGCAAACTGGGGGTAAATATTGACGAACTCTGGGTTTCGCAGCCCGACACTGGAGAACAGGCGCTGGAAATTGCCGAGTCGCTGGTTCGTTCCGGCGCGGTGGACGTAATTGTCGTTGACTCGGTCGCGGCCCTCACACCACGCGCGGAAATTGAAGGCGAGATGGGTGACTCGCACATGGGGTTGCAGGCACGCCTTATGAGCCAGGCCTTGCGGAAACTCACCGGCACTATCTCAAAATCCGGTACCTGCCTTATCTTCATCAATCAGATTCGCATGAAAATTGGGGTGATGTTTGGCAATCCTGAGACAACTACTGGTGGAAAAGCACTCAAGTTCTACTCTTCGGTTCGTCTTGAAGTTCGGAGAATCGAGACAATTAGTAAAGGAACCGATGATGCCATTGGGAATCGTGTCCGCGTTAAGATTGCCAAAAACAAGGTCGCACCACCTTTCCGCAAATGTGAACTGGAAATCATGTTTGGAATAGGCATCTCGGCGTCCGGCAGCCTTCTCGACGCCGCACTGAAGTACGAGCTCATCCAGAAAAGTGGTAGCTGGTACTCTTTTGGTGAGGAGCGCATTGGCCAGGGCCGCGAAAACGCAAAACAATTCCTTGAGGAGCACAAAGATATCGCGGTTAAGCTTGAGTCCCAGCTGCGAGAAAAAATGTTTCCCAAGGCCGAACCTCGAGTTACTCAACTCCCGGCAGACGACAATGCTCCGTCGGAAAAACCTGCTCCAAAATCCAAATCCACTGCCTCAACCAAAAGCGCGGCGGCAGCTAAAAGCACGTCCGAGAGTATCCCAGTAGACGATCTCTCTGACGATTCTGACAATACACCTGAGCACGAGACCTCGGGAGATGACGAGCTGTTTTGAGAGACAAGAACAGGCAAGGCTGCATATGGTAGCTGCATGGTAGGTGAGGGCGGCACCGTCAACGAGGGCGGCACCGCCTCCACACGTACGCCGCAACACCTCACAGGCCCTCCTCGAAGTGTTTTCCTGAGTTTAGGCTCGAATCTCGGAGACCGCCTCACGCTGCTGCGTGAGGCTACCCAACGCCTCAGCTTGCATATAGACGAGT
>PXEI01000114.1 GCA_003564775.1 Spirochaetaceae bacterium | reverse complement strand
GTGCTCCCTGTAACAATACCGAAGCGTTTTGCCGCGCAGCTTCCCGTTGCTCTGGTCTGGGCGCCTCACGCGCAATAGACTCGTACACCTGTACTGCCTCCTGAATCTGTTCCAACATCACCAATGCCCGAGCCTCAACAAAACGCCCTTCAATGTGTTGTGGTTCTACATCCCGCAGCCTACGCACCGTAGCAAGTCCCGCCTCGGCATCCTCCAGCTCAAAGACCTGAAGCACCGCTAAGCCATACCATGCATCCGAGTAACGAGGCCGCAACTCGACCGCTCGCTGATACATCCACTCCGCCCGTTCCAGCAGCTCAAACCGCTCCTCGGAATCAAACACCGCTTGTGCCGCCTGGCCTGCAGCAACACCTGCGTAATAGAAGATTGTTGCGTTGCTGGTCTGAACTGTTGCAGCACGTTCAAACTCTTCCATGGCAAGCGCAAACATGCCGTTATTCATATACTCAATAGCCAGCATGCGGCGCGCCGTACTTTCGTTTGCAAGCGCCGAAATCGCGTCGTTCACCTGTGAGCGATAGCGCCGTATATCACTCTGCAGTTCACGGATCCGCTCCCGTGAAGCCTCGTCATAGCTCTGCCCTTCAAGCTCAAGCAGGTTATCCAGCATTTCACGATCTCCCTGCCCGCAGGAACTCAGTCCACCCAGCAGGAGCACCGCTCCCACCACCACGCATAGGGTTGGAAATGAGGACAATAGCTTTGGAACAAAGCCTCTCATATCTACTTACCGCCTTTTTGTTGCTGCTGATTGTTCATCCGGCACCTCGCGGGTGAAATTCCGCATGATATTGGCGCAGATCTTCTCTATCAACGTGGGTGTAGATCTGAGTGGTGTTAATATCAGAGTGGCCTAGAAGCTCCTGCACTGCCCGAAGGTCAGCCCCACCCTCCAACAAATGAGTTGCATATGAATGGCGAAGAGTATGAACCTTGGCATCAATTCCGGCACGCTCTGTCAGCTCACGGAAGCGCTTCCACATTCCTTTGCGAGACAATCCCATGCCGCGGTGGTTGAGAAACACCTTGGGCGAGCGCTTGCTTCCTTTTACCAGAGCCGGGCGGCCATACTCCATGTACACGCCCAGCCGGTACACCGCCTCACCACCAACCGGAACGAGCCGCTCACGAGATCCTTTACCAAAAACCCGTATCAGGCCCTCGTCAAGATACAGCTTGTCTATTTCCAGCTCTACAGCCTCCGATATCCGCAGACCACAGGAGTAAATCAGCTCAAAAAGAGCACGGTCACGCATACCAAAAGCGGTAGAAGTGTCGATGAACGAGAGAATGCTCTCAACCTGCTCTACCCGCAGAACACCCGGAATGCGTTGCTCCATCTTGGGCATCTCGACAAGCCGCGCTGGATTATCTTCACGCTCCTGCTCCAGTGTAAGAAAGGTGAAAAAAGATCGTAATGAACTGACAATCTTCGCTACTGTACGTTGGTCTACCCCGTTTTTTGCTGTCTGTCGATGCACCAGATACTCAATGATCTCTGTCGCATCCACACGAATCGCGTCAAGCGTATGCTCATCAAGATACTCGCCAAACACCCTGCACTCACGCATGTAAGTCTCCACGGTTCGAGGAGCCAATCGGAGTTCAACTCGGAGATAGTCTTCATAACGCTGGAGCAGCTGGCCGTTTTTGGTCATGACCCGTTAGCGCTCCCGGCACCATGCATACGCCTACCGTAACGGAGTACGGCCGGAATACCTAACTCATCTGCCATGTCGTTAGGCCGTCCCTGCTCCTCGGCGGAACTACCATTGCCTCGATGGGTCATCTGCACCCATTGATCGAGCGAGATGAACTCTTCCTTACTCTTTTCGTCCTTTTCAACCGGCCGCCGTGGTTCGGCGTCGTCGGAGTCAAATCCGGTTGCAATAACCGAGACCTTAACCTCGTCTTCCATGAGTTCGTCAATTGCCGTGCCAGCAATTATCAGGGCATCATCGTCCGCATTCGCGGTAATGATACTCATGACCTCTTCGTACTCCGAAAGCGAGAAATCCAAGCCGCTGGATACATTCACCAGAATTCCCTTGGCTCCCTCAATCCGTGCGTCTTCAAGCAGTGGGTTGTTAATGGCGTTCGTAGCGGCATCTACCGCTCGGTTGTCCCCATTACCCACACCTATACCCATGAGAGCATCACCCTGACCGTTCATGATGGTCTTCACATCGGCAAAGTCAATGTTGATCATGCCTGGGCGCGTTATGAGGTCCGAAATTCCCTGCACACCTTGACGCAGTACATCGTCTGCAATAAGGAAGGCTTCAGTTATGGGGGTGGTTCGCTCTACGATCTTGAGCAGATGCTGGTTTGGAATAGTGATGAGCGTGTCCACAGCCTCACGCAGTTTCACAATGCCTTCATCGGCAAGACGCTTCTTCTTGCGACCCTCGAAATCAAAGGGTTTGGTCACCACCGCGACGGTGAGAATCTCCATCTCACGAGCAATCTGCGCAATTACCGGTGCAGCACCAGTACCGGTGCCACCGCCCATTCCAGCGGTAATGAACACCATATCTGCGCCGCGAACCATGTTCTGGATCTCTTCCTTGTCTTCAAGCGCGGCCTTCTCCCCTACCTCAGGTTTACCGCCAGCCCCCAAGCCACCGGTCAGTTTCGACCCAAGCGGCACACGCATCTCCGCCTTGGCAAGCTGCAACGCCTGCAGGTCGGTATTTACGACAATGAACTCAACATTCGCCAGCCCGGCGGTGATCATACGGTTGACGGCATTGCTTCCACCACCACCCACTCCAATTACCTTGATAATGGTTGGCGTACCGCAACTGTTGCTCAGCATTGAGTTTTCTTCGGTTATCTCGATCTTCATTCCTTCCCCTCCCAGGTGAAATCAAGCAGGCCACACCCCCCAAGCGTGGCCCGCTACTCCGGTCTATTCAAAAAAGTTCCGTAACCAGCGCCCAAATCCTCCGAGCATCGAAGCGCTCTCTTTCTTGTTTTTTCGATCCCCACCAGCTGGCTCCATACCTTCGGCCGCATACAGCACCAGCCCAACAGCCGTTGCCAACTCCGGTGTTTGATACTGATCAGTTAGTCCCCCATGTTCACCCGGCAGGCCAACACGAGCTGCGCAGCCGAACATCTCCTGTGCAAGCTCCCCCGCACCCGGCAGCATAGCGCCCCCGCCGGTCAGCACTATTCCGCCCCCCAGATGCCGAAGCAGGTTCTTCTGTTCAAGCTTCTCCCGCACCATGGAAAAAATCTCCACCATACGAGGCTGCACAATTCCGCAGATGCGGGACTTATCTATCGAAAGAGGGGGCCTCCCCCCCACGCTTGGAATAATCACCGGGTCGCCTTCGTCGACCATCGGAAGATAGCAGCAACCGGCTTCACGCTTAATCCTTTCAGCCGACTCCATAGGTGTCTTGAGCATGATTGAAAGGTCAGAGGTGACCTGAGCCCCACCAACCGGAACGACACTTGTAAAGTAGGGGGCTCCCTCCAGGTAAACCAACACGTCGGTGGTACCCCCACCCAAGTCCAGCGCAAGTACACCAAGTTCCATTTCATCGCGCGACAATACCGCACGAGCCGATGCGAGCGAGTCCAACACAAAGCTTTCGACGCGGAAGCCAGCTCTATTCACACATTTCACCAGATTCTGAGCCGACGTGACCGAACCGGTAATGATATGGACCTCTGCTTCCAGCCGAACGCCAATCATGTCGAGTGGATCCTTGATCCCATCCTGATCGTCAACGATGTACTCCTGAGGTATTACATGAAGCACCTCGCGATCCATAGGGATAGACACCGCCCGTGCGGCCTCAATCACCCTATCCACATCATGCTGCGTTATTTCGCGCCCGCGGCCGGTTACCTTCACCACGCCCCGCGAGTTAATCCCTTCAATGTGACCTCCGGCAATGCCTACAACAATCTGCTGTACTTCAAAGCCAGCCATCTGTTCAGCTGCTTCAACCGCAGCGTGCACCGATTTAAGGGTCGACTCGATGTTGATAACGACACCACGGCGAAGCCCGTACGACGGGGCAACTCCTACCCCCACAATCTCCAACATGCCGGTCTCACCGTACTCGGCAATCACGGCGGCGATCTTCGTGGTTCCGATATCAAGTCCAACTATAAACGGGTCGGTCCGCACTACTCACTCTCCCCCAAACGAAAAACAACTTCACCGGTTCGAAAATCCAGCTCGGTAATTCGAGACTCATAACCCTCATTGCGTCGTAGCACATCCAGCACCATGAGAACATATCGCAATAGTTCCTCATCAAGACGGGACCCAATACGAACCGGAATACGGTGATTCACCGGATAAACAACCAACTCGTGTTCGTGTTCACCGCGTCTGCTTATGCGCAGTTCAGAAAGCTGCGAGGCAATCGCCGGTGCGTGTAAACGCAGGCGTTCCAGATCACGAAGTGTCTCAT
>PXEI01000332.1 GCA_003564775.1 Spirochaetaceae bacterium | reverse complement strand
GAAGGCCCCAGCGCGACGATAATGGACTGGATCAGACACAGAAACCTCGGCGGAGTCAAAATTTTTGGTTGGAACGCAGATCATATACCTACACTTGTCAACTCCATCCGTACGATGCAGTCCGCGGCACT
Organism: Spirochaetaceae bacterium; assembly: GCA_003564775.1. Taxonomy (GTDB): domain Bacteria; phylum Spirochaetota; class Spirochaetia; order DSM-27196; family SLAA01; genus SLAA01. The sequence continues at coordinate 4,328 of PXEI01000332.1, read as the reverse complement.
CGCCAGGAACGGAATACCTCTCTTAACCGCCACCGACCAGGAAGGAGGTTGGGTTCGACATGTCCGCGGCAACACCGCAATCACTCCTGGCAATATGGCAATTGGCGCTGGCGGTTTGCCGCAGGATGCCTACCTGAGTGGCTACCATATTGGCAAAGAGCTTAGTGCCCTTGGAATAAACATGAACTTTGCTCCGACGGTGGACCTGTATACCAATCCGGAAGCAGTAGTTATTGGGCCTCGTGCTTTTTCCGATGATCCTGTTCAAGCAGGCATCTTGGGTGCCGCTTTCGCACGGGGGTTGGCCGACACCGGAGTGCTGGCTACCGGCAAGCACTTTCCGGGGCATGGGAACGCCGACGGTGATTCCCACGGAGTGCTCCCGGTGCTGGACGAAACCCTCGAAGAGCTACGTAACCGGGAGTTGGTACCCTTTCGCATAATGATCCGCGAGGGAGTTCCGGCTATGATGTCGGCACACCTGGCTTTCCCGGCTATAGACCCCACAGGCGCACCCGCCTCACTTTCCGCTCGTTTCCAGCGTGATATCCTTCGCGATGAGTTAGGGTTTGATGGAATTATCATTACAGACGATCTCTACATGGGCGGAGCCACAGTCTACCAGGCGCGCACCGGCCGGAGTTTTGCAGAGATCTGCCTGGAGGCGCTTATAGCTGGCAACGACATGATTATGCTGTCGCGCACCCCAGCGCTTAACGATGCTATCTGGCGCGTAGTTCACGACCGATACCTGTCGGATGCCGAGTTTGCCGAAACCATTCGAAACTCGGTTCGGCGCATTCTCCGGGCAAAGGTGGCCATGCTGAAGGCGGATAGTCCGGTTCCTGTGTTTCCCGATATCGCCGAGGCCAACAAGGTACTGGGAAACGAGGACGGCCGCGATTTTTTCTTTCAAAGCGCCGCTCGCGGTGTAACGGTACTCCGCAATGGGGTGCTTCCAATAGATCCGGCCAACGGTCGTCGCATTCTCCTGGTAGGAAACAACCCAAGGTTTTTCTCTGTCGGAAGACGATTCTACCCGAACGCAGCCGAGTTGCGACTCACCAATATAAACCCCTCCTACTCCACAGCAGCAGACCGCGAAATGGTATCCAGAGTCGCCTCCAACTATGATATGGTTATTTTTAACGTATCCAGTCTCAATACGTTTGAGGTTGTTTCACAGTTGCGTGGTATGGATCTTGATGTGGTCGTCTTGTCGGTCTTGAGTCCAAGCCGTGTGCGGGATCTAGACTGGGTCGCCGCAAAGGTGGCCGTCTACGGTTGGGGCAACGAGTCGTTTGAGAGTGGTTTCGCAGTTCTGCGTGGCGACTTCACAAGTGCAGGAACCCTACCGTTACAGTGGCGGGAACATCTTGATCAACTGGACTGAAGCACGCCATGGTCGGAGTTGATTAGTGCCTTGGTTCACCGCCCAGTCGACCTTGACACTCAGACGCGTCGAAGAGTTTGTGCAGTTCCACGAGTGGAGCTGTGCCTCGGTAGGGGCGCAGCTCCGTCAAAGAACGCCACTTGACATACTGAGGAGGCGCGCCAACTTTGACTACTTCACCTTAGACGGCCCGGATGATCCGGTACTTGCCGTCAACATGGAGAACAATTACGGCTTCCGATATCCGGTATTGAGTGAAGCGGCAATTGATGCTGGGGCAGCAGCGGAGCTGGGAAGCAGAGCAACCTCCTCCGGACGGCGTTCAATGACCCTCATGGGAACCGAACATTCTGTGCGGGCTGTTGAGCGTTCGGTGCTTGTGAACTTTGGTCGTAAGCCCAAATACCGGGTCGAGTACTTTCTCATGACACGACCAATGGCACCGGTCGAGGAAACCAGAAGCCCGGCTGCCGAGCGTTGTCAGTTCTCTCGTGCCGACGCGCGACATACAGACCACCTCCTGCACATGCAGGTTGCGTATGAAGAGGAAGAAGTTGTAGTCGACGGCAGAAAGGTTGACCCCCAGGCCACACGTTTCCATCTACGCGACGACCTTCGTGAGCAGTTGGTATTTTTTGCAACCCACGAAGGAGCTGCGGTCGCAAAGGCCGGTACCAACGCACGCGGTTTTACCTACGACCAAATCGGAGGTGTGTACACCGTACCCGCTCTTCGTGGACAGGGAATAAGCACCGCGCTTATGCAGGTTCTCCTAAACAAGATCACCGAATCAAGAAAAAACACAGTTCTTTTTGTAAAAAAAGCCAACAAATCGGCCATTGCGGTGTATGATCGTCTAGGCTTCACGGCGAGAGATAGCTTTGTTATTTCGTACTATCAATGATCGCGGCCAGGCCCAACAACTGCCAGCGGAGAAAACCGATTAAAGAACAACCCTTACGCATTCTGATGATTAGCAGCGAGTCGGTACCTTTTGCCAAAGCTGGCGGACTCGCCGACGCGGTATCCGCACTTGCGGCAACTCTGCGCCGACAAGGCCACGATGTACGCGTACTCCTTCCCCGTTACGGGCACATCAACACATCCATTCTCCAGAAACGCACCGAGACCATTCCGGTGCCGTTTGGCGAACACGGCGAGCATTGGGTTGGAATGTACCAGGCTCTGCTTGATACCGGGGTTCCGGATCGACCGCTTCCGGTCTACTTCGTTGACCATGCGGGGTTGTTTGGACGCAGCGGAATCTACACCGACCCCAATAACGGTGACTACCCCGATAACTGCGCGCGCTTTGCCCTGCTCTCACGCTCAGCGTTTCAGTTATGCAGACTCCTGGACTGGATACCAGATATTCTTCACGCTCACGACTGGCCAGCCGCACCTGGTGCGGTGTATCTCCGACATCTGGAAAACACCGGGCCATTTGCGGACACCGCATCGGTGCTGACCATACACAACCTGGGATATCAGGGCGTATTTCCTCGCCATGACTATCCTCAACTGGGACTTGCACCGGAGCTTTACGAAGAAGCGGAGTTTGAGTTCTTCGGCCAGGTGAACTTCCTGAAGGCAGGAATCTATAACGCCGATATGCTGGTAACTGTTTCCCCGGGCTATGCGCAGGAGATACAGCGGCCGGAGTTTGGATTTGAACTGGACGGTCTCCTCAGGCAGCGTAGCGACCGCCTGTTAGGAGTCCTCAACGGCATTGATGAACGCCTTTGGGATCCGGAGGCCGACCCGTACCTCAGTCACCCATTTTCAGCTGAGGACCTTAGAGGTAAACACATAGCGAAACGTGAGGTGTGGGACTGGGCAGGATTCCCGGAAGAGGAGTTTGCAGCAAACCCGCCGCTGATCGGCCTGGTTACCAGGCTAGTACATCAGAAAGGGATGGCCGAGCTATTCCACCCGGAACACCGAACCCTGGAGCGAATAGTTGATGAACTTGGTGCCTATTGTGTTCTGATTGGCAATGGGGAACCCTACTTTGAACAAGCCGCCCAGGAACTCAGTGACCGGAACCCTCGCTTCTTTGCCAAGGTTGGGTTTGAGGACCGTTGGGCGCACCGCATTGAGGCCGGCTCGGACTTCTTCTTAATGGCTTCACGTTACGAACCATGCGGTCTTAACCAGATGTACAGCTTACGCTATGGGAGCATTCCTATTGTCACTCGCACCGGTGGGCTGGCCGACAGTGTCCAGGATGCCGAGGAGCACAACGGCACCGGCTTCCTTATTGAACATCCAGAACCAATAGCAATTCGCAACGCAGTTGAACGCGCAGTGAGATGTTACCATGACGAGCCGGAACGGATAGAGTCAATTCGGGGACGGGGCATGCGGCTGCGCTTTCAATGGGAAGCCTCGGCACTGGAATACGTTCGGGCTTATCGTATGGCATTGGAGCATAGACGATCAGACCGGATAGCCGACACCACAACCTCGGAACAAGTTGCCGGTTAGGGTTGCCGGTTAGGGTTGCCGGTTAGCGTTGCCGCTGCATTAGCGTTGCCTATTTGCCGTTTTTCGTTCCAGACGAGCAAGCCGATACCGGAGCGCCTCGGCTGAGATCGCAGCCATTCTCCTGGTCGCGGAACCCTTACCGCTTTGTTCCCTGGCAAGCCGGTCTCCAGGGCCCCGACCTTCACCCTGACGTCCGCCCTGACGTCCGCCTTGCGAGCGGCGAAGGAGAACTCGGACAACCTCAGCAGCCCCAGTCACGTCTCCGAAGCGGTGCTCCAGGAGCTTGGCCACCTCCACACCAGCGGCTCGGTCGTGCAACGTCGAATAAAGATACAGGAACACATCATACGCCTCGTTCCAACGGCCGCTTGAGTTGTAGTAACGACCGAGCTCGAATCCTGCCTCACGCCTTTCGGCGGGCACAGCCTGGCGATCATACACCGCGTTC
>PXEI01000178.1 GCA_003564775.1 Spirochaetaceae bacterium | reverse complement strand
CCGCCACCTCCTCCATGGGCTGAGTGGCAAGCGTACTCAGGCAGAAGCCTACCCCACGGTCCGACGCGGCCCGTGCATTCGCAAGCTCGCCCTCGGAGTGGGCCATACACTGAAAGGCGGCTGGCGCAACATAGAGCGGAAGCGATAGTTCGCGGCCATACAGAGTCGTCGAGGTGTCGACTTCATCCATCTTCTGAAGGACTCTGTACCGCAGACGAAGCTCGCGGTACATCCGTTCATTTTCCCGCAGGGCGTACTCATCCTCCGACCCACTCTGGTAGTAGTCTTTGGCGAGCCCTGGCAGCAGTCCGACGGCTGCGTCTTGCATTTCCCACAATGAAACGTAGTTTTTCAGGTTGCTTTTCATCAATACCTCTCCTCAATGCCGATTGGTCGCAGAACCTCATACCGGCCGTCATGGGTGACGGCCGGATTCATTCCTGTGTGCATTGATAAGGTACTAACGAGACAAGGGTATCGGCACTATCCGGTGCTTTGAACTGCACGGATCACGTCGTAATGGGCGTCGGTGCTGGGCTGGAATCCCTCGAGTTGTGTCTGGTACTTGGCAAAGTCAGTGAAGGCCATGAAATTCTCGCGAAGACGAGTCCGAAGCTCCTCAGAAACCTCAAGCCGGGCGGCAATGCTGTCCTTGGGGATGTCCTGGGTGCGCGCGATCACAGCAAGGCGGTGCACCGGTAGCCCGGAACGTTCTGCGTTTTCGTAGGCCTCGTCATAGGTGGCGCCAGCGTCAATTTTGCCGTCAAGCACATCACGAATAACCTGATCATGACTGCCACAGAAAACCGCCTCGCCGAACAGGGTATCGGGGTCAAGTCCTTCCTGCTTAAGAATGTGACGTGCGTAGAGATACCCCGAGGCACTCTTGGGGTCAACGTACCCGAACTTCTTGCCGGAAAGTTGTGTGGGCTGGACGAGGCCGCTGTCCTTCAGCGCAACAATGAGGCCCTGGTAGAACGCCTTGCCTTTTACCTTTGGTGTTACGAGTGGATCAAGTTCAAGATTCTCCCGGGCCTTCACATACGCGAGTGGTGAGAACCAGCCTACATCGATATAGCCTGCCTGCAGGCCATCACTCAGGGCATCGTAGTCACGCACGATAATGGTCCGTGAACGGCATCCAGATGCACGACACACGTCGGCAATAATGGGGGCATACATTCGCTCAATCTCGTCGGGGGTTGTGAACGGGTTCACCCCAAAAATGAGCTCGTCCTTGTCGGTGAAGCGTGTTGCAAGGATCTGCAGTTCCTCGGCCTCATGCTGCAGCTGCTTGTTGTACCGCAGTGACTCGTCGTGCTTCTTCTGTTGCTTCTCCGCGATATCGATGGTGGCGAGTGCAGTCTCACTAGTGCCGCGAACAGCCGTATGCAGCGCCTCCACAGCGGCGTTCATCTCCTTGGCCTGCTCACTATTGCGCACCGCCATTCCACTCAGGTCGCCCGCAGAGGACTTGATGTGGGACACATTCTCCGAGATCGCGCTCATGCGCTCCTGCGCCGACTGCACCATCTCGTCGGCACCACTGAGTTTGTCAAGCGTCAAGTCAAAGACCTCGGCGGTTTCACCTATTCCGTGCACAATGTGGTCAAGAATGGACTCAATCTGGCCTACCGACGCGTCGGTATCAAGCGCAAGCCGCCGGATTTCCTGAGCCACAACCGCAAAGCCACGCCCGGCCTCACCGGCGCGTGCCGCCTGGATCGAGGCATTGACCGCCAGCACGTTGGTGTTGGCAGCAATGTCGCGCACCTGGTTAATGATGTTTCCAACCTCGCTTGAGGTCTCGCGCAAGACCCGGTTACTCTCCGATACCTTCTGAACCGAGGCCGAAATCTCCATGATGAAGCTCACCATGGTATCAAGCGCCTTGCGGTTGAGCTCTACCATCTCAAGTGAGCTGGAGGACTCAGCATCGATCTTTTCGCTGCTTGCCTGGAGATCGGCCGCAAAGCGAACATAGTCACTGAGCGTCTGGTCAAGGCTGTCCATGGTCTCTGCGTTTTTCTGGCTTGATGCGTGCAACTTCTGTGCGCCTTCAAGTGTACGTTTGAAGCCCTCGTAGCTCTCCTTTGCCAGACGCAGCTGCTGTTGCAGGTCGTAGCACATACGGTCTGAGGATGAAAACAAGGCGTCAATCACCCGAGATCTATCCGCATTGCCACGGGCGGCTTGCCCCTGCTCCTGTATACCCGACGACTGCTCGCGCACGCCTACTTCATTTTGTTGTAGTACTTTTGATTTAATGTCATGGATCTTAGGTGAAGTGTCCATACACGCTCCCATAAGTAGCAAATGTTCCCATACGCAGAACATTGTACACTAGAATAACCGATAACGCAGCTGTTGTTCACCGTAATTCTTTTGAGAAACCCTGGCTAAGCACTTGCCTCTATATAGAATATTTCATATATTGATGTAGTAGTATTTTACAGCATCTTAACAAGGAGGATTTCATGAAGTTTGAGGCTCATCACAAACCCTATGTCTTCGGCGCACTTTCCGGCGTTCTGTTAACGCTCAGTGTCGCTATTGCGGGCCAGTTTTTTGGTACATCGACAACCTTCCCTCGAGCAGCATCAGGACTGGTACAGCTGCTTGGAGTAGATATGTCGCAGATTGAGTTCTACACAGTCGGAAACGGGAGTAACACTTTGGCGTCCTTTCCCAACTGGCAACTCTTGTTCGTGATTGGCATTGGTGTCGGCGCGTTCATTTCCGCCAAGCTCAGCGGGACCTTTCAGGTGGAGAAACTGCCCCCGATGTGGGTCCATCGTTTTGGGGACAGCACACGCACCCGAGTACTGTTTTCCCTCGTTGGTGGTTCACTTGCAATGATCGGCGCTCGAATGGCCGGAGGATGTCCGAGTGGGCATGGCGTAAGTGGTGTCAGTCAGCTTGGGCTCAGTAGCCTCCTGGCCCTGGCTATGTTCTTTGTTGGTGGAATTGTTACCGCACGCGTACTCTACAAGGGAGGTGCAGCATGACCTTGATATTTGGACTCATCACCGGAACGCTCTTTGGAGTCTTCCTGCAGCAGGCTGAAGCCATTCGTTTTGAGCGGCAGGTCGGAGCTATGCGACTCGTTGACATGACAATAGTGAAGTACATGCTGACGACTATTGTAGTCGGTTCTATCGGCATCTATCTTCTGCGCGATCTCGGCATGGTTGAGTTTGCCCCTCGGGCCTTGAGCCTTGGCCTGCAGGTAGTTGGTGGGCTTCTGTTCGGAATTGGTTGGGCCATTATTGGGTACTGCCCGGGAACTAGCATTGGCGCACTTGGCGAGGGTCGGGTTGGAGTCATCTGGCCCATTCTTGGTATGCTGCTTGGCGGAATTATTTTTGCGTTTCTCTACCCTGCCGTGCAGACCTACATAGCCCCAATTGGTGCTTTCGGGCGACTCTCTGTTGCCGATGTACTGGGCGTGTCGCACTGGGTAGTGATTGGCTTTTTGGCCGTTGCCGCGGTTGCGCTGTTCAGGTTCTTTGAGAAGAAAGGGCTGTAGAGCCACCTTTCCCGGTTAGTTTTGGAACAAGGTCTGCCACCATGGGTGTGCGGGCCTTGTTCACTCCCTTTGTAATGGCTCCGTTATGAGACGGTGCAGTTCTTCCAACTCCGCAATAATCATGGCAGTAGCCCCCCACACCTTCAGACCATTGGGCTGGTAACACGGTGCCCGCAGCGGCATAGGTTCAACACTTCCCACAAACTCCGACTCACCAACCTCGCCGCTCAGCCCTTGAAGATCAAGGAGATGGATTCCCGCCACCTCACGTGGATCCGGTGTGAACTGTGGGGCTTCCGTGCTCGATGCAACTACCGGCACGACCGCAACATTGCTCACCGGAATGTAGAGCGGGGTCAACTGCACAAGGGGGCTGACCGAGTCCGGGCTTATGCCGATCTCTTCCATGGCCTCCCGTAGCGCAGTCTCTTCGGGGAAGACCTCACCATCCTTCCGCAGGCCACCCGGCAGGGCTACCTGGCCAGCGTGGGGGCCACCGTCCTGAGGCCGAGTGATGACTGGAAAACAGAGCCGGTCGCCGCGGCATGGGAACAGAAGAATGAGTACCGCTGCCTCGCGGGCATGTTTGGGGTATGGATCGTACGGCGGATCCAGACGCATTCGAGGTGCCATGCGCGACTGTGCGGCTATGCCGGGCAGCCCCGCAACAGCCGCATCACGAAGGGCGGTAATGTAGGACTCAAAAGCTGTTCGAGACATTCCGGTTTTGCGTCTTAACCGCGGCCGATCGCAAGCTCACGGTCGATAATGCTCTGGAGCAGTTCCGCGCCTTCCAGAATAACCGGCAGACATCCGACATCGTCCTTGCGCCAGAGATCCTTGAGCGGGGCACAGTCGACCGAGTTCATGCGAGCCCGGAACGCGTCGACAAACTCACGGTTCAGTTGTTTAATGAGCTCGCTTTCGTGACCACGCTGCT
>PXEI01000034.1 GCA_003564775.1 Spirochaetaceae bacterium | reverse complement strand
GCTCACGCAGGAGCAGAAAGGCAAAGAACGGGGTGACAACCGGAATGGTGGCGACAATTATGGCGGCAACGGCCGGACCAGCAAAGAGCAAGCCGGTGTTTTCACTAAGAAAGTAGAGGAAAGGCTGGAAAAAGGCAACCAGGACAAATACCCGGAAGTCTGAGCGGGCCGGTCTCTGGAGCCCTCCGACAATCCTGGTGACCGCAGGTATCCGCGAAAGCAGCGCCATGGCCGCAAGCGAGATCACAAGCCGTGCCACAATAATGCTCACCGGCCGTAGTTCGGTTAACACCAGCGAGGTGAACACAAAACTCAAGCCAAAAAACATCATTGCACACAGTAGTTGGACGTACACAACTCCGAGACGGGCAGGCGGTGCCCCGGATTGTCGCAGCGGTGGATCCGGTATTGAACTGGGCAAGATAGCGGCTCCGTAGAAGTATGTTTGGGATCCGCCATTCTAACCTGGAACAGCGAGTTCGGGAAGCATAGTGCCGATATCCGACTCATTGAGTATACTTTACGAGCGGAGGTGCCGGGATGCAGATCGACAGTTTTTACGACGAGCTACCGGAGCTGCACAGCTTTGATGAAATTTTCTCAGCGTCCAACTATCATGACGCCCCACAAGACTGGATCATTATCGTTACCGATGTAGTGAACTCCACCGAGGCAATAGCTGCAGGTAAGTACAAACAGGTGAACATTGCGGGGGTTGTGGGGCTTGCGGTGGCAAGCAATGTGGTGGGCCATTTGCGGTTCCCGTTCACCTTTGGCGGTGACGGCGTGACGCTGCTCCTACCACCGAGCCTGGCCGAGCCCATCCTTTCACATTTAACTGACCTTGCCAGCACGATACAGCAGAGTTTTGGCCTTGATCTGAGAATTGGCTCACTCACGGTGGGCTATGTCGTCTCACCAGAACGACCGGTGCGTGTGGCCAAGCTCCGAGTAAGTGAGAAATACACCCAGGCCGTTTTTGACGGGGCCGGGGTCGCGTATGCCGAGGAGCTCATTAAGGGTGGAACCGGGCTGGAGCCATTGGAGCCGCTGAAGACGGGCGGGCTTGACCCCGGTGGCGTGCCGAGCGCCAAGGCCGACACCTCTGGTTTCAGCTGCCGATGGCGGGAGATTCCCTCCGGGCCGGGAGAGATAGCAGCACTCATTGTAGATGCCTGCGCAACCGAAGCCCAGGACCGCGAGCGGGCCATTCGTAAGGTTTCCGAGGCGGTGCGCTTGAGTCTTGGCGAAGAAGAAATGTACCACCCGGTAGCAACCGGCCGTCAGCAACCCATTCAAACACGCGAGGAGATAGACAACGAGGCCTTGGTGCATGCTCGGGGACGGCGGGGCCTTGTCTTGAGTTTTCAGCGCCTATGGGTGTCTATTCAGGTTTGTGCGGTGAAGGTGGCTCTGCGCCTCAACCTGTCACTTCCCTATTCCCACAAAAGGCTCAACCAGGTTCATCAGGACAACATCACCCATGCTGACTTCCGCAAATATGACGGCAGACTCAAAATGGTGCTGGCCTGTAGTCCCGAGGGACGTGCCGCGCTTGTTGAGCGGCTTGATGCAATGGAACAGGCCGGTGAGATTCTGTACGGAATACGTGTAACCGACCATGCACTCATTACCTGCATCCTGCATCTGCGGACGCCGGACGAGGTGCACTTTATTGACGGCGGGGACGGAGGCTACACCTTAGCCGCAGCTCAGATTAAGGGAAAGTCCTGCGGCCCGGCGGGAGGCTCGGCGGTAAGCACTTAACGGGCAGCTCGACGGGAGGCCACGACCACGCTTAGGACAGCAGCGCGCGACGGCTGAACAAGGAAAGCAAGGCAGCCTGTATCTCACCGCGGTCGGCCTGCAGCAGCTGCGTAGCAAAGCCTGGCTGGTCGCTGATTCCTACCACCAGTTCCGACAACACCCGGGCTTGTGAGGACGGAGCGGAAACTGGTGCAGTGAGTACCAACACCGCGGGCTTGTCGTCCCCCACCCGCAGCACCCCGGCGCGAGGTTCCGGCACACCGTTGGAGCGACAGTGCAGAACCTGAATTTGGTACTCTTCAAAAACAAGGCTTCCGTAGGACTCACGGCGTTCAAAGTCTGCACGCAACTGTTCAACTTTACAGTCACCGCGCGTGTTCAAGGCGGCTACCGCGCGTCCTATGATATCAGACTCTCCTGTCGGCTCCATGACAAAGAACCCGTAAATCACACTCATTACGGTGGGCAAGGAGAGCCCGGTATCGTCCCGCTCGGCCCGACGCGGTGCGGCCGCGCGTGCGTTCTCCGGACTTGGTGGTCGACGGACAATGGAATGGACGGCCTCACTCATCTGGCGCCGCAGTTCCTGAGGCGACGAATCTCCGGCAACATACAGTACTGGTACCGTTCCAGCATCTAGAGAAAAGGTGCTGATAATGAGATCGTAGTGTTCTGCGGCTTCCTCGGCACTGATGCTGCCCTCCCAACGAGAGTCAATAAGCGCCCCTGCAGGCAGAACTTCGCGCGCAAGCGCCGTCAGGTACGCCGACATTCCAAGCCCCTCATAGCACAGCACCTTGACGCGGACATCACCCGCGCGGCGCTGCCGCAGAACGGCAAGTCTGGCAAGCAGCACCAGCGCTGCTTCGGTGAGTTCCTGCGCAAGCCAGGTACCCTGCACAGGAGTGGCGGCGCGCAGCTTCACCGAAAGCACCTCCTTGAACTCTTGGAGCACCTCATCTACGAGCACAGAAGAAACGTCCCCACCAAGTTCTGTCTGCGTGTCGTCTGTACCATAGCCCACTGTCGCGAACTCGGACCACCGTGGAATTCCAAGACCAGCACGCCGGAGAGCCGCTGCGATAGTAACCCGTAAATAGTTAAGCAAGGCCTGATCGTCGTGCAACCAGGTTCGTTCACGTTCCTCTATCCGACTTAGCGTTCGTTCCAGTACTCGCTCTATACCGGCGCTCAGTGAGCCGACTATTTCACCCACGTCTTCCGGGACGTCGGCGGGTTCGGCAGCCGAGAGCAGACGTGCAAAGAGGTCGATCTCGGCTGGCGGCGGGGCTCCTGAGATAAGGTCGCCAAAGGCTTCGGCGGCGCTTTGCTCGGCCGCATGAACAAACAAGGGGGGCGTCTCAAAAAACGCCGGGCGCAGTCTTGGCGTAGGCCCACGTTCCGGTAGTCTTCTGCGTACAATAAACAAGTACCCGTAAACCAGGCTGGCAAAGGAAGGGGCAAAGCGAAAGCCACAGGCAGCCTCGGCAACGCCTATGGCCCCCATAATTCTGCCTCCGGCGTGATACACGCCCATTGAGGTCAATAGACGTCCGGCCGAGCTCCGTTGATGTGCTGGAGGCTCAATACCGTCTCCAGTTTCGTGCACCACAAGATTACGTGGAAAGATGCGCGGAAAGACCGAGAGAAAAAGCATGCGGGCCTGATACTCCTCGGCCTCCAGCTTAACGCCCACACCCTTCTGCCGTTCTAAGACAACACCCTCAGGCAGATAGTGTTCAAGTGAAGATAAGTCGCTCCCCACCGAGGAGTCGCTCACCAAAAGAGTGTTGGCAAGTTCCGACATCTTGATCCAACGCCCGGCTGTGATGAGATACAGAAGAAGAAGAAAAGGGCGTTGTGCGCCCTCACCGGTCCGTTCGTGCGTCTGTGGATAACTCTCGGGCTGTAGCTCTTTGGGCAGTTGATCTATGAGACGGATCCCGTAACCGCGGCGTCGTTCCATGCGAATGCCACGCAGCGCAAGACTCCGCTCCAGGCGTTCCAGATCACGATGTATGGTTCGCACCCCGGCTCCGGTGAGTTCTGCCATCTGTTCGATGGTGATGTAGTCCGCATGTTCCGAAAGGAGCCGGAGAATCCCCGGCAAGCGGTCATCCAACATTCTACTCCCAGGGTCGTCCCACGTTCTGTACCAGTGACTCCGCGGCCTCTCGTGCCGCATCGGCATTTGGCGCAGCAAGCAATCGACTCGCCAGGTCTTCAAGATCCTGGCTTTTCACGTTCCGAAGCGCCGCCTTAAGATCAGGTATGGCGTCGATTCCCGCACTCAGTTGGTCTACTCCAAGCGCCAGCAGAGCAACCGCCGAGGCCGGCCTGCTTGCCATGTCACCGCAGACTCCAACAGGAACTCCGGCCGCGTGGGCATGATTCACCACATGGTCAATTGCAGCCAACACCGCTGGGTGGAACTCCTGATACAACGGTGCAACACCAGCATTACCGCGGTCTACCGCCAGTATATACTGAGTTAGATCGTTGGTGCCGATACTTACGAACTCAACCAAAGGAAGCAAGCGGTCAAGTGCAAGTACGGAGGCTGGCGTCTCTACCATGATCCCAATGGGCACGGAGCCATGGGCCGCCTCGCGCACCACCTGTACTTCATTGGCTGATATTACCATTGGTATCATAAGCTTGACTGCATAACCCTCTGCGGCAACCTCTGATATGGCCTCAACCTGGTTT
>PXEI01000163.1 GCA_003564775.1 Spirochaetaceae bacterium | reverse complement strand
GGGAGTTCTCATTGCGATGTTGGGACGCTGGAGCGATGTCCGCATTCTGGTGCCGGTTGTGCTGTACCTTGCCATTAACACCGGCTGGATTCACACACTCTTCAGCTCCTTGCTGCGCGATTTCCGGATCATTCTGTGGTCATACGTTCTTGGTGCTCTGCCTGTCGCGGTTACCGTTATGCTTGTTGGGCCAGCACGAATAGATGTAGACGGTGCGGCAATGCTGTTTGCTGGCGCGTTGCTCCTGACCGGTGTACTGCAGTGGTTCGGGGTTCGTCACAGTCTGGCGCGGAGCACGGCCCGTGGGCGTCGGCGAGAACTTGGGCGGGCCGGATCGGCACCCGGCAAGGCCACCTTACGGCGACTCATGGTCATTGGCTGGGGTCTGGCAGCGGTACTGTGGCTGGACAAGATGTTGTACTGGTGGCTGCTTGGCGCTCCGGTTGAAGGCAGTTTGCTCTGGCTCTACCCCGTCTATGATCAAACTGTGTTCATTGCACAGTTGTTTGTCATTCCACCAACCGTGGTGTTTGTTATTCGGGTTGAGACGGCCTACTTCAGGGGACTGCGGGCGGTAATGCAGCAGTTGCGCCGCGGTACACGCATAGATCTGCTGCGGGCCCGTAGCGCACTAGAAAACCACTACTACGATGCACTGCGGGGGCAGATGCTGACCCAGCTGCTTATGCTGGTACTTCTGGCCCTGGCTGCCCCAGAGTTGGTCCGCCTTGCTGGCACCGGTTCGGTACACCTGCTAATTCTCAGCGGAGCGGCGGCACAGCTGTACCTGCTGTTCTACACACTTATCGTAAACCTGCTGTACCTTGCCGACTATCGAGCGGCAGTGACAGTCATAGTTGCCACGGTGCTTTGTACACTGCTGAGTACCTTGGCCTTGTGTTTTGCATTTGGCGCGGCAAGTGTGGGCTACTCATTCCTGCTGAGCGCCGCACTGGGTAGCGCAGGTGCCGGATACGTACAGAAACGCGGACTCCATGACTTTGACTGGCTGGTACTCACGCGCATAAACGCGTAACATAGAGTCGTACCGGTCGCATTGCGACAGTTCGCTGCGCCGGTGCCGTATAGTCTATGACGGCACCGGCGAGCGCGGTGCGGGCGCACCGCTGGCTACTCCGGAGCTCATTGATCGTGGTCACCAATATCCAAACGATTTCCCAAATGAATTGATTTCCCAAATGAGCTGTAGTACATTGTAAACATGGTTAGGTACGAGAGCACCGTTCGAAAATCCATTGAGAAGCGAACGATTCCGCCTCAGGTTATGAGAACTCTCCATAATGCGCTCGGAGCTCTGGATCAGACCAGGGATCTTCAACTCTTTGACGTCAAAGAGATGCGGGGATCGTTTAAAAGAACCTACTATCGGCTGCGAAAAGGAAAATACCGGGCCATATTTTTTTTCGAAGACGACGGAGTTGCGGTTGTGTATGTTGGGAAGCGAGAGGAGGTATACAGATTATGGGAGTAAAGTCCGTTCGGTTCAATTCCGACGAAGAGAAGGCGCTGGCGGCCCTAACCGGGGCGTTTCATATGGATACTTCCGGGGTGATTAAAAAGGCGCTGTGGGAACTCTATGAAGAGGTCCAGGACAAAGCTGTCATTGAAGCATTCGAACTGCATGAAGGCGCTGGCGAAACCAGCTTTGCCCCAATAGACGACCTTCTTGACCAGCCCGGCAGTTGAGGGTCCAGCGTCCAGGTAGATTGGCCAATAATTACCGCTATACCAGTAAAATGACTGCACAGGAGATAGGTACAATCGTGGCCTACCACAGAAAACGGGCAGGCTTGTCACAGAAAGAATGTGCCGACCTTGCCGGAGTTGGCAAGACTGCGCTCTTCAATATCGAACATGGAAAAGCGACCGACCGCGTCGAACAATGAACCTTTCTTTCACCCAGAACTGCTGCACCCGGTCTTCTTACTTGCGCCCGCACGTTAAACGCCGTATTCTCAGGCTATGGGCTTGGCAATGTATCCACAACAGGTCACGGAAATTCTCGCACCGTTTCGACAGCGCCTGCTTCAGACGCTTCTCCGCATCGCCCTTGTTGTTTCTCTCCCGGCGCTCGCTGCTGGCGTATATGCCTCGGTGCGTGCAAGCTCTGCCCTGCTTGTGGTGGTCGATATCTCCGCCTACCTCGCGTTTGTCCTTGCCTACCGCCTGGCCCGCCCGCGCTACAAGATAGCCGCATACATCACTGTGTGGACTGTCCTTCTCATGGCGCTCACCTTTCTGTTCATGCTTGGTACCGAAGGGGCCACAATGGTCTGGCTCACCACGGCAACACTCTTGGCGGCAATGTTGCTTGAGCGGCGCGATACAGTTTTGGTGTTTTCGGTTGCTATCGTCGGTGTTGTGGTGGCAACTGTGCTGCTGATTCACGGGATGCTGCCGTGGAGCATTGCTATTTACGGATGGATCTCCGTGGCCACCAGCTTCCTTGGAGTCGCTACATTCTCCGCACTATCAGTTCGATATCTCAGCGAACGGCTAGCGCAGGGAGTCCTTAACGAACAGATTCTCAACCAGGAGCTTCACCACCGGGTGCGCAACAACCTGCAGATGGTGGAAAGCCTGCTGACCATAGAATCCAGTGCCTGCCGGGAAGAAGAGACACGCAAAACCTTGCAGCTGATGATCGACCGCATCTCTGCAATTGCCCACACCTTTGACAACTTACGCGCCGGAACCGCAGCGCTCAACGTTGTCACTGGCGCTCTGCTTGAAGGTCTCACCGCAGCACAGCAGCAACGCGGCCGGCCGCCTGTTGCAATCGCTATAACATCACTTCCCGAGACAATAAGCCTGGATGACGCGGTGCCCTTGGCGGTTGTCATAGCGGAGCTGCTGAGCCATTGCAACGTCCCACATGCTCAACTTGTTCTCTCTGCAGAGAGCGCGGACAACACCGTGCGCTTCACGATCAGCGACCGTGCGAGCTTTGCCGTGCAATGCGCCCCAATTGCCCCAATTCAACGGGAGATCCTTGAGGCGCTTACTTTCCAGTTCCAGGGCACGGTACATCTACCAGACTCTTCACAGCCCACCAACGAGATCTCGGTGACCATTCCAGTTTCACGGTAGCAGCATCAGGTGAGCACCGCGCGGGAATAGCGGGAGTGGCGGAGTCGTTCTCCCTGTTCGCGCAGCTGTGTTTCTACAATAGCCACGACAGACTGCATGCCGAGTGCTCCGTCCCGTCGAGGATCAAAGCTTGAGTCCACGCCTATTCCGTCGTCAGCTACCGTCAGGAGGTAAAGCTCCTCACCAGTGCGGTTCAAGGCAACCCTGATCATACCGCAGGGGATTGCCGTGTCGATAAGCATGGACAGTTCTTCAATATCTGTCTGCAACTCAATCTGCAGATATTCCCGATGGTAGCTCAGGCGTATCTCCAGCGCAAGTTGTTCCAGGTACTCTTTCATATCGATGTGGGAGAGATTCCCACCGTGGTACAGTTTTTGATGTACCAGCGCAATTGCCAGAATCCGGTTGTCCACCGCACGCACAATGGCCTGGAGCGTTCCGATCTCGCGCTCGGTGCCGTCATACTCGTATAGTAGTGGGTACTCGCGGGTGTCGCCGTTCTGAGCTCCCGCGGCAGAGCGCATCACCGAATGCACCTCGGACCAGTAGGTGTTGCCCTCGGTAGTGGGAGTGAACACGACCACGTGAAAGGGCTCGGGAGGGCGGTCAGGTTGTGCTTGGGTCTGGAGCGGCAAGAGCAAAAGTCTGCCGAAGATTGCCAGGATCCAAAGAGTTTCACGTAGCTTGTGTCGCCATCCGATTCTCGGAAACTCTCTTTTCTCAAGAGTAATTGTCAACTTTCCTGTATCACGACTCGGTAACCAGCGTGGCAAACATGCCGTGTTCAGGGGAGAAGGCGCGAACCTCAAACTGCTTGTTCAACTCGCTGGAATGGTTTCGATACGTGATTGGGGTGCGGGTAGCGACTACGGCGGCGTAGGTGTCTATCCAGTACTGCTCCGTCTCAGGCAAGGCCGTCAGCACAGTGCGACCCACCAGCTCCGACGCTTTGAGGCCGGTGATTGCCTCAAAGGCTGGGTTAATCTCCAGAAACCGGTAGTCCACGGCCAGGCCTTCGGAGTTGTAGATCATTTCGTGCAGGGCAAATCCAGCGGTCATATGCCGAAAGAGAAGGCGGTAGATTGATGCGGTGCGGCGGTACTCGGTTGTGTCTATGAGAAACCCCTCAATGGCGACAACCACACCGTCCTCATATACCGGTGCTGCCGCAAAGCGGTGGTGTCCAACAGTGCCGTCCCGGCGGAGACGGGAGAAATCCCCCTCGGTTACGGACTCTCCGCGGAAAAGGTTATCCACAACCTGCGTGGCCTCAGCTGCATCGTCCGGCAGCTGGGTGGTGGAGAAGTGTTTCCCAACTACCTCTTGATGACTGTGATAACCATGCAGCGTGAGCCACGCCGGGTTG
>PXEI01000228.1 GCA_003564775.1 Spirochaetaceae bacterium | reverse complement strand
TGAGGCTTTGTATGTGTGTCGGATTCCAGTCGGGGTGCTTCATAGAACTGCAGTATATCGCGCCGTTGCTCGCCTGAAAAGCCAGGACTGGATTGCGGTTCCGGCCCTACTTCGGGGACAGTGAAGGCGTAGCTTTCGCCGCCGCGATCTCGGCTGGGGTGGGGCGTGTCGGGTACAGGACTGTATGAACCACGAGGGCAACCACAATGATGGCGCCGCCGAGAAGTGTAAGGTCGGCCGGGCGCTCAGACAGCAATATCCAGACCCAGAGCGGGCCAAGCACGGCCTCAAGTATTACTAAAAGACCGGTTTGGGATGTCTCTATCCTGCCCGACCAGGTCACGAACAGAATGAATGCAATGCCAACTTGAAATACTCCGAGATATGCCAGAACCATAAGCTCTTGCGCATTCACGCGAAGCGTCGGTGCTGCAAACGCTGCAATTATGGCCGTCAGCATGGCAGCGAGGGCAACCGAGGGTACCAGTCCTACGCTGCGACGTCGCCTTACTGCGATCGCCCCGCCCGCAAAGGCGAATGCCTTTGCGAGTCCAAGAAGGTTCCCGGTGAAGCCCCCACGGCCAAGCGAAGGGATGAGAATAATGAGGATTCCAACAGTGACAGCGACCATTGCCGCAACGGTCAGTTTACGGACTCGATCGCCCAACACTATCCATCCGAGCCCGACAATAAGAATTGGTGCGGTTCCCTGAATTAGGAGGGAGTCGGCAATTGTTGTTGAGGTCATGGAGAGTACGTAAAAGATAAACGACAGCCCTATGAAGACGAAGACCCAGAATCCATGGACAAGTGAATTCCTGAGCTCACGAAGGAACTGACCTCGTGTAGATATGAGGCTCCAGGCAACAACGGTGAGTGACATAAAAAGTCCACGCCAGAATAGAATTGTCCATGCCGAGGAATCAAGCAGCCGTAAGCCAACACCGCCTGTACTCCACAAGAGTGGAGCAAGGGCGGTCAACAAGATTGCTATTACAGGCTCGGCAACTACTGTACCTCTTCGGAGCTTAGCCATTGGTCTTGCGTTGGGCAATATTCGACTTAATCTTGTCCGAAATATCAACTATATGGCGTCGCATGAGATGCTGAGCTTCTTCGGCATCGCCGTTGGTGACCGCCTCCAGGATTTCCCGGTGCTGGCCAAGCGCAAAAACCGACTCGCCTTGCTTATTTCGCAGGTGTTCCTCTCGTTCTACCTCCAGGAGATCACCACACATACGAACGAACTCTTTCAACACCCTGTTGTCCGCGGCATCTGCCAGCACATGGTGAAATTGATTATCCCCATCTAGTCCGGTATCGCCTTGTTCAATTTCGCCCGACATTTGCTCGATTGCTGCCTCCAACTGCTCTATGTGCTCCGGAGTGCGATGAATAGCCGCAAGGCGTGCTACTTCGGTTTCCAGGAATAGCCTCACCTCTAAGAGTTCGACAATGAAATCCTGGTTCTGGAGGAGGGACTTTGAGAACGGTGAAATTGCGTTATGAAAGCTTGCTTCCTTGATAAAGGTGCCACCACCAACCCCGACACGGGACTCCAGGTAGCCCATCATCTCGAGCGATCTCAAGGCCTCGCGAATAGAGGTTCGGCTGACGCCCAACTCGTCCGCAAGATCTCGCTCAGGCGGAAGCCTTTGGCCCGGTGTAAGCTGGCCACTGCTGATAAGGGATTGAATTTGCTTAACTATACTTTCATACAGTCTAATTTTTTTTACCGGTTCAAGGTTTGGCATTTTACCGTCGCTGTTGGAGCTCATCATGGTCCACCCTGTATTCACGTATTTTGATGCTGGCGGTTACTGCGCCAACGCCCAGTCCTCCTCAAGTACATAATCTTAAGCTAATAGTGTCAATATACCCTGTCAAATGAATGGTCTAACATTTCATTTCCCGCACCTTTTTGTAATGTTTGAAAGGCTGGCAGCATCAAAACAAGGAGTACTACATACATACCGGCTCCAATGCGCAGCACGAATGGGTATCCAAACTGCATTGCAATGACCATTGCGAGTACGCCGCCTGCAATGGTCGTGAGGCTGTTCAGTCCAATCATCCACGGATACAAGCTCCTTTTTGTTTCGCGGAGCAGAAATGGAAATGGAATGCCCATGGGGAGAAACAACGGCATGGTAAACGCTACCGTAATGAGAATCTTGATCGGCGCCGGGGCGGTTTCAAATGACAGAAGGATTGCCGTTAGCCCCATGTCTGAGGCGAGTGCTAATGCGACAATACTACCGGAGATGATCATGATAACCCGGCTCCGGTGAATACGCTCCGACAGCAGGCTTCCAAGACCGCTTGAAACAAGTATTGATGCGAGTACAACCGAGAGAGCCAGGGTCTGGTGCTGCCAAAACACAATGAACTTCTGCAGAATGCCAATTTCAATGAGCATGTATCCAAGCCCAATTGCACCAAACGCGGGGAAAAGGAGCACCGGGGCGAGCGTGATTTGCTCGCCCGTATTGTTCCATCTCGGCAGGAAGAAGAGCGCGCAAATTGCCGTGATGAGCGCAAGAATGACAAGCCCCACCACTCGGAGTTCAATGGGTAGCGTCTTGCTCATCTGGTAGAAGAATGGGGCATTGTCGGTAATTGGTGCGATGTTTTCATCTGCGGCTGCAACGAACTCATCCAGGCTCAGGTCGCCGCGTGACAGAGCCATCAATCCGGGATGCATGCCCAGCTCAACCGCCCTCATGGTGCTCAAGCCGGGAATGAAGTTGGTAGTGCCTTGCACCGGAAGGTTACGGAGAAGCGTCTCGAAATACAGTCTCTCCTGGGCGCTAAATGGCTGGTTTTTCAGAATCAATGTAGGGTTGTTGCTCGGGCCAATAGAGATGAGCCGATCGGTCGCCTCTGCAGGCGTTAGTCCGTCATTGACAAATGACTGGACAGCATTGCTTACGAGTTTGAGGAGCTCATTGCGATAATGTGCGATGATGATCATCATTCCGTCGGGTTGTAGAACGTTGCGATATTCGGTAAAGGCGTTGCTGGTGAACAGGTAGTTCTCGGTGAGAGCATGATTACCAAAATTTCGAACACTCTTGATGATCGGAAGTCCCATGAGTACCAGGTCGTACTCACGCTCGCTTGTGCGCAGGAATGCTCTTCCCTCCGTCAAATGAACAGCAACTCGCGGGTGGTTGTCATATATTCCGCCAGTATACTCGGATTGTTCGCGCACAATGTCAATAAAACCCGGGTTGATCTCCACTGCGTCTATGTGTTCAAACCCGGCAACCAGCAGCGTTGCCACATCGATTCCACCTCCACTTCCAATCACAACTGCTGATGAGCGATTGTGATCTTCCACCGCAAGAAGGGGAATCCCTCCCATGTATTGGAACATAAGAGTCTGCGCTACTGATTGCGGCACCTGACCATCTACCATTCGTACCAGTTTTGTGCCTGCGGCGCCATCAATGAACATTGTCTTAAAAAAGGGGTTGTCGGTCTCTACGACATCGACCCGGCCAAAGGCAGTCCAGCTGTGTTCGGCGAGGAATGGGTTCTCAGACTCGTCGTTCAGCATCACCGTCATCTCTTTCAGCCAGGTCTCGGTAGGAAGCATGCGCTGGTCAAATGAGAACAACAGTGTAAGCAGGGCCATTGCCCCAAGGGCTGCGAAACTCACGACCGCTCGTCGTCCATTGCCAAAGAGTACCAAGACCAGAATACCAAGAGCCGCGCCCATGAAAAGCACCATAACAACGAGGGCGTTTACGGCACCAACCAGATTGAGTGATACAAAGGCTATTAGAGAGCCAATTGAAGCCCCCAAAAGGGCGGCTGCATAGAGTCTTCCGGGTGGAATGCCTGACTCGCGGAAAACAAAGACCTGCATAGATCCAATTGAGACGAAAATACCAAAGGTCGCCAACAGTGAGAGAGGCAGATTCGTTCCTATGGTATTTGTGACAAAGAGGATAAGCAGAAATGAGGCCGGAACAAGGGTCATGATTCCGGCTACGATCGATCTCTTGGTGACAGGAACGAAATACATAACAACGGCGCCTGCCCCAACTCCCGCCATGCTACATGAAATGAGCACATACACGTAACTCTGGACAAAGAGGAAAGAAAACAGCCGCGTGAGCGATACCTCAACCGCAAGGGCGGTAGCGCTTAATAAGAATAGAGCTACCAAGGTAATTTTCGCACTATTGGTCATACCATTTACCATAATCCCTACACGATATGGTCAGAAGCCCAGCCTGTCAACCAAAAACTCTGGCTTCAATGTCACGCGGAGATCCTGAATGACCGTGAATGCCTCGGCCTCGCTGCACGCTCGTAGACGTAGCAGTGCAAAGTTTCTTGATTTTTTCTTTGACAGGACAAAGATGTCATGCTTGAATAGTATAAAGGTTAGACCAAAAGACAATTTGATTTTAAAGGGGTGAGTATGAGTGATTTCAGAGATGTAACCGGAAAGGTGGCAATTGTTACCG
>PXEI01000071.1 GCA_003564775.1 Spirochaetaceae bacterium | reverse complement strand
CTTGGGTGCGGTGATTGGGCCTGTTTACGCGGGGTTGTTGTTTGATCACGGAACTGGGTGGCGGCCCGCCTACGCGTGGATGTCCCTTGCCTTTCTGGCGGTGCTTCCGGTGATTCTGTTTGGTCGTGCCAGAAGTGAGTCGGAAACCCGAGGTGTCGCTGGGGTGGCCGCTGAGTCGCCCGCCGGGTCGCCCGCCGGGTCGAGTGAACCGGGTGAACCGGGTGAACCGGAAGCGGCGCGCTCCGAATCCGCAAAAGGACAACTGCGGCCCTATGCCGGACGTATCTTCGCACTTGGTTTGTTGCTTGGTGGTGCCATGACCTTTGAGCTTGCGGTGGCCGCATGGTTGGTCAACTTCCTCGTCGAGGCGCGTGAGCTAAGCGCAGCTGCGGGGGCCGGTTACCTGGGAGCGTTCTTTGCGTTTTTCAGTCTTGGGCGACTCATTGGGGGAATTCCTGCCGAGCGGGTTGGGTATCTGCGACTCATAGAGTGGTTTCTGCTTCTTGGGCTGGCAGCCTTCGTTGGTCTTCTGGTATTTCCTCGGGCCGTGTTCCTGGCGGCGGTGCTGGGTTTTTTCATTTCCATTCTGTTCCCTACAGTTATGGCGGTCATCATTCACGAGTTCCATGGTCTGTCTGGGGCGGTGATGGGAATTGTAATACCCATGGCCGGAGCGCTCAATATGCTCTCCGGCCCATTGCTTGGGGCGGCACATGACTACCTGGGAGTAACCATAGGGTTCTCAATTGTCGGCTGTTTCGCTCTGATCGGGCTTGTTGCTGTGCGCCATTTACGGCGGACTAGTACCTGAGCATGAGTTCAGCCCGTGGATAATAGTGTTCCAAGATGTCTTGGGCAGTATATCCGTCCGAGGCCATTCCAGCGGCACCGGTCTGACACATCCCAACGCCATGGCCCCATCCGGCTCCGGTAAAAACAAAGTACTCCGGCTGGCCATCCGCGTCGAGCTTGGGTTCAACCATGAAGAGATTGCTGCGCAGGCCGCCTAATCGGCTCCTGATAGCGTCGCGGCGAACGACCTCGGCACCGTCGGTGCCGGTAATGAGTACCGACTCAACGCGTCCGCTGGTACCTCGGGCAAGTGGGGTCACGGCGGTAACGGTGCCTAACCCGGCGTTCCGGTTGCGGTTGAGTATATCGTCCCTGTGCACCCAGACGCTCCAGCGATATGCGCTGCGTGAGTAGAGCCCCTCAATACTGCTGTAACTGGGCGGGGTGCTTTCGAGCCAACGCATGAGCTGTTCAGGTGGCTCGGGTTCGGTGCGCTCCGGCAACATTTTGTCCGAGACGCCAATGAGGGCGGTGGTGCTACCCCATACGCTTGCACTGCTCTCGGTGTATCCGGCGGTGTTGGCCGAGTAAACTGCGTTCAGCACCGCACCGTTTGCATGCAGCACCTTTCCACGAGTCGCATTGACGGCGGCGGTTGTGCGCGGGTGTTCACCACTGATCCCGCGGTAGTAGTGCGAGGCAACCGAACTAAGCAGGTCAAAACCCCGCTCCCGGTAGCGTCCGTTCATTCCGGCAATGGTGTAGCTGCGCGCGGCAACAGCCTGGGCTTCCAGCGCGGCCACCGGCCAGTGTGACGGCATCTCCGAGGGCACAACCGAGTAAAGGTACTCTTCCATGTTGACTGTGTTCACCACGGTCATGCCTTCACCACGGTGAAAGAACTCAATCTCGCCGCGGTACGACCTGTCTTCCCGCCCGGAACTAAACTGGCCATGACCAAACTCAATGTCAAACAGAACTGTGCTGCGCTCTGGCTCGTTGTAGCGAATCCGTAGTGTCTCGGACGTGCGCAAGAGGAGCTCGCCGTTCTCGTTCAGAATCTCAAGTCTGTTTTCATCATGGGTGTTAATGGTAAAGAGTTCCTCAGAGGTGCCTCGTACAGCCGCAACGGGTCTGCCATCACGGACCTCCTCGAGTACCCACGCCCCTCCGCTTCGAGCCTGAAGTGTGGCAACGTTCTCGGCCAGACCAATGCGTACGTTTGGAATTGAGGCTCGTTCGGTGCTCAGTGTGGAAACAAGAGGCGCACGAGTTGCGGCTGTACGCTCGGCAAGCTCGGCCTCACGAGTTTCGGTCAGCTCAGGGTGTTCATCTTCCAGCATACTCAGAGCGGTGCGGACATCTTCATTCCACGGCAGACTGAGTTGCGCCCTTTGCAGCAGCCGGTACGCGGTGTCCCGGCGCTCAAGAGCCATGTAACTCTGGGCAAGCGGCAACAGTGCCGAGGTGAGGTTGGCATCCTGGCGCAGCGCCCGTTCATACGCGCTCACCGCCCCTTCATACTCTGAAAGTTCAAGGCGAGCCCCTGCGAGCTGAAGCAGAGCCTGAGGATGATGCGGGACCGATGCTATCAGTAGTTCCAGCACCTGCTTAGCTTCCTCGTTACGCCCAAGCTCGCGGAGAGCGGTCCCGTACCAGAAGTGCTTCTCGGTCTGCACAGCAGGGTTGTGACCTGCCGCGGGATCGGAGATGATCTGCGCTGTCCCACCCGCCAGGGTCATGCCGAACAGCTTGACCGCCTGCTCAAAGCGGCCAGCAAGGACAAGTGTCCGGCCCATTTCGTAACGTAGACGCTGCTGGTGTTCTGCCAAAGATACCGAGTCAGGCTCGGCCGATGCCGCCACAGAAAGCAGCTCCACTATGCGTTCATAGCTGCTCATGGCCTCATCAAAGCGGCCAGCCTCCCGCAGCAGTCGGGCATAGTTGAGTGCCGCACCTAGATCGGACGGATGCTCCTTGCTGACTTGAGCCAGCAAGGCCAGAGCGCCGTCGCGGTCACCGTGGTAGTATCGCGAGGTTGCGGGAGCGTTTCGGCCGCTATTCGTCTGAATCGAACTGTCCTGGTTGGGCAGTTCGACGCCGGGAAGCAGTACCGGGAGCGCGAACAACAGTGTCGCGACAAAGAATCTCACAGCGACTCTCATAGTGAATTTCACAGTATCTCCTCATCTTGCCCCGAGCCATTGCTGGTCGTTTGGTGTCGCTGCCAGCCTGCGTCCGTCAGGATCTCATGTGGCTTGAAAGCGGATTTGTACTCCATCTTCTGGCATCCTGAGACCCAGAATCCCAAATGGTAGTAGGCACGCTCCATCCTGCGGCACAGCTCAATCTCGTGGAGTATGGAATAGCTTCCAAGGCTCCTGTTGCTTTCATCTGGATCAAAGACGAAGTACACACTCGAAAGGGAGTTCGGCAGAATATCAATCCAGCCCGCCCCGATGAGTCGACCACCTACCCGGTAGAGGGAAACAGCCGTAGTTACCGGAGAGGTGCACAGGAACCGGGTGAACTCCTCCGGGCCGGTGTCATGGTCGTTGGGGTGACGCGTCTCTTGGTAACGTCTATACAGGTTGTAGATCTCAGGTGAGTAGGCTGAGGGTAGGAGTGACGTTTCTACGTCTTTGTTACGACCAAGGGTCCGGCGTTGCGAGCGGCTTAACGTGAACCCGTCCGTTGGGATCCGTAGTGGAATACAGGCCGCACACCCCACACAGGCATTGCGGTAGAAGATATCGCCACTGCGTCGCCAGCCGTGATCAATGAGCTCCTCGTAGATCGAGACCGGCATCAACTCTGTGCGAAAGGCATGAGTTGTCCAGTTGCGATTCTGCAAATAGGGGCAGGCCCCGTTTTCTACCTGGGAAAAATGAAACTCCATGGTTTCTTAGGGGTACCTCACCTGTTCCGCCAGGTAACGTGCTGTTGCCTCGTCTCGTGTTATGAGCAGATGTTCGCGCACAGCCCAACAACGACGGGAGTTCTCGCTCAGGTCGTAGTAAGGCTCTTCAACGCGGAGGCCAAGGTGTTCACCGGACTCTGTCAGCACGGCATGCCCGAGACGGTCAAAAAGTACGAGCGCCGCTGCAATATCCCAAAGCTTGAGCCAACATATGTAGCCGCCGTAGCGGCCGCTCAGGATATTTACTATTGAGTACACGCAGGAGGAAACTGTCTGCACCGGATTCACTCCCAGAAAGCCGCCGTGTTTCGTCACCCCTTGTGCCAGACTTACCATTCCTGACTGTGGCGATCCTGCTGGCCGCGGCTGAAAGTGCTCCAGCTGGCTGTCATCAGAGACGGAAGCAGAGTAATGGGGTTGCCGTGGTTCGGTTCCCATCAGCTGCGGTGAGGCATACACCTCTTCTCCAACGGTTGTGACAAACTCGCCGGTGCTGGGAACATAGAGAGCGCCTTCTACCAACTCGCCGTCATGCATAAGAGCCACCGAGATGCCCCAGCTTGGCAAACCGGCGGCATAGGCGGCGGTACCGTCAATTGGGTCCACCACCCAGGTTGTCCTCTCAAGGGCAGACTGGGGTGAGCCAGCGCCCTCGGTCTCTACCGTTTCCTCGCCAATCCAGTTGTGTCCTTCCTGTACGAGCTCTGCCCGGAGTCTATGCTCTAACTCTCTGTCGATCTCGGTCACCGGCGAGCCGTCCGACTTTGTCTCGGTGTGCAACCTGTCCTG
>PXEI01000224.1 GCA_003564775.1 Spirochaetaceae bacterium | reverse complement strand
ATCTGCGCGGAAAAGTCCTTCAGGAACCGCGTCGATGCCACGAGCAACACTCCCTCCGCGGGTAAGAAGGCTTTGCTGTAATCCCGGAGTAAGGCGCCTATAGGTGCCGTCCCACATGTCGGTACCTTCCAGGTTCAGAGTAATGCTGTCTATGGAGGATATCGCAATGGAAGCTTGACGTCGCACAGTCTGTATCGACTCGTTTCTCACATTCACCCATAAGCCTGGGCCAGTCCGATAGATTGTTTTGTAGGAGTTCATCCACAAGTAGGACTCCTGAGTGTCACCCCGGTAGAACACAATACTCTCACGAACCGGATCAAAGAACACCAGTTCACCGTTAGCGGTGGGCCCGGACTCCCTGAACCAGGGCCCGGACAGAAACTCATGGATAACACCAATCTCGGCATCATAGAGTGCCGCCAGCTGAGCCTCTTCAATTCCGGTACCTGGTATTTCTTCGTCGGCGCCAGCAATAAAGTCGCCCCGGCCAGGGTGGTAGTAGTAGGTGGTCTTTATCAGGTCAAGTGGGTTGTCCCCGTCCTCGTTGCGGCGATACAACGCAATTGGGAAAGCCGCACCTAAGGCCTGTGCGTTGTTGTAGGCGTCGGACCTTTCCATCTCCTCAATTTCGATACTCGCATCAGCCGAGATTGAGAGTATGGACTCGAAGTATAGATGTGACCCACTGGGGGAACTGCTTCGTCGGAAAACATCAAGTGTCTGGTTCCCACGGTTGTCGGTTCCAAAGGCAACTATCTCAGGGTTGTGATCGCCGGTGATATCCTTATTGTAAACCGCGAAGGTTCGTATATTATTGGCACTGGTCACGCCTTCCCAAACTGGTATGTAGCTTCCTCGGATTCCATCAAAGGCAGCAACCAAAAGCCGTATACGGTCGCTGGAGTCGTCTCGTCGCTTGAAGACGATAATCTGCTCATCCATTTGATCCAGATCCAGGTTGGCATTAATGATCTGCGATACAACGTAATCCTGCGAAAGCTGAACCTTGGGCTGGGGTGTTTCTTCACGGTCTTGAATGCTAACCACGGTGCGTGGCCGATCCGACAGGGAGATATCGCCTCCGGCAGCAGGTACGATGTACCGTGGACCACTCACCGAGGAAGTAGGTGTGACTGACTCGCCATTACGAAATCCGGCGAGTATCAAAAGAATAAGTGCCACGAAAACAAAAACGCCGAGCGCAGCCAGCGTAACAATCTTTCGAAGATCAAGCATAGAGGCAGTATGAAGGCAGACGGCCATGTTTGAAAAGCCCCTGCATAGACGCCCATTTTCAACGCATAGCTGCCAGCGCTTTGACAAAGGGCCCCGTTTTCCGGCACTATTCAGCATGGAAACCCGCAGTATTTACGACAATATCTCGCCACTGGACCATCGGTACTACGAAAGCAATCGGGAGCTGTTTGACGCCTTGGGCGTCCACCTCAATGAGCATGCCGCGGTGCGCTATGCCACCAAGGTTGAGTGCGCTCTGCTTGCCACGCACCTCGAGTCACGCAACGAGCTCGACGCTGATACCGAGGCGATTCTGGAACGGTTGCCCCAGGAGATTGATCCGGCCGAGGTGTATGAAGAAGAGCGCACCACCCAACACAACGTGCGGGCCTTGGTCAACGTCATTGCACGTCGACTCCCGGAACGCTGTAAACCCTTTTTGCATAAAGGTGCTACCTCGGTCGATATACTTGATACCGCAGCCGCCCTGAGATATCGCGACGCGGTGCGAAAGGTTCTGGCTCCCTTGCTGGCCGACCTTGTGCTTGAGCTCGCAGCTCTGAGCCTCCGGGAAGCCGACACACCCCAGATTGGGCGCACCCATGGACAACATGCGGTGCCTATCACTTTTGGTTTTGCAATCGCTGAGTATACAGCACGCCTGGGAAAGTCGGTTGACGCCCTCGTCAGCTGTGCTGGCGACCTCAGGGGTAAGCTCGCCGGTGCTGTAGGGGCCTACAACGCAACCTCGTTGCTTTACGCCGACCCCGAGGAGTTTGAACGTCGTCACCTTGCGCGACTTGGCATTGAACCGGCCGAGTACTCAACGCAGATGGTAGAACCCGAGTATCTCCTGCGTATGCTTCAGGAATGCAACGTAGCCTTCGGAATAATTGCCAATCTGGCCGATGATCTGCGCCACCTGCAACGCAGCGAAATTGCTGAACTTCGCGAACATTTTGGAGCCGGTCAGGTGGGGTCATCTACCATGCCGCAGAAGCGAAACCCATGGAACAGTGAGCACGTAAAAAGTCTCTGGAAGGCGTTTAGCCCGCGCATCATGACCTATTACATGGATCAGATCTCCGAGCATCAGCGGGATCTGTCCAACTCGGCATCGGCCCGTTTCATTCCCGAGTTCCTGGCCGGGCTGGCGGCCGCTGCATCGCGAATGCGCCGCATTATTGCTGGCCTCCAAGTAGACCGCGAGGCCATGCAACGCAACCTGCGAATGACCGGCCCCATGGTGCTGGCCGAGGCTGCATACATTCTCCTGGCCGAGGCCGGTTTCGCCGACGGCCATGAACGCGTAAGACGTCTGACGCTGGAGAGTGAAGAGCGGGGGCTCAGCCTCTCGGAGTTATTGGCTGAGGACCCTGAGCTCGCTGCCGCGCTCAATTCCGGACTCACAGCAGTTGGCGCTCCGGCTGCCGAGGAGTTCTTTAGCAAACCGGAGAACTATACCGGCCGTGCTGCAGCTCGGACTCGCGAGATTGCCCAACGTCACACCAATCGAATGGAAACACTCAAGAAGGAGCTGGAATAATGACCTTTAACAACTTCGAAGAAACACTCAGTTACGATGATGTACTGTTGCTGCCTTCATACGCCGATATGTTGCCCTCAGACGCCGCTGTGACCACCGAAATTCTCCCAAATGTGCGGCTGAACATACCCATCATGTCGGCCGCTATGGACACGGTTACCGAAGACCGGCTTGCCATTGCTCTTGGGCTCGAAGGCGGTGTTGGAGTCATTCACCGAAACCTCACCCCCGAGGATCAGGCACACCAGGTTTCCGTTGTGAAGCGCTTCCTGAACTGGATCATTGAGAACCCACTCACCGTTGACCGAAAGCAACGAGTATCCGATGTCTGGGATGTTATGAGCCGCTACAACATTTCCGGTCTTCCGGTGTTGGAGAACGACAAACTCTGCGGAATTATCACCTCACGGGATATGCGCTTCTGTCGCGACTACACCAAGCTGGTAGAGGATGTCATGACCCCAAATCCGGTCGTTGAGGTAGGGACGCCGGACATAGAAAGCGCACAGCATAAGTTTGATGAGTATAAAATTGAGAAGCTACCGGTCGTAGACAAAGAGAACCGCCTTACTGGACTTATTACGGTTAAGGACATGGAAAAACACTCCGCATTTCCGCAAGCCGCCCTGGACGAATCGGGACGGCTCCTGGTCGGTGCAGCTGTGTCGCCCAACGACATTGATGCGCGAATGCCTCTCTTACGCGACGCGCGGGTAGACTTTGTGGTGTTAGATACCGCCCACGGGGACTCAGCCAACGTTGTTAACGCAATAAAGAAGATCAAGGCCGGATACAGCATACCGGTTGTGGGCGGCAACGTGGCGACCCGAGAGGGTACACGGCGCCTCATTGACGCGGGAGCAGATGCAGTTAAGGTTGGAGTTGGGCCTGGTTCAATCTGCACTACGCGGGTTGTGGCAGGAATTGGCGTCGCTCAGTTCTCTGCAGTGCTCTGGGCAGCAGAAGAAGCCGCAGGGAGCGGCGTGCCCATTATCGCCGACGGCGGTATTAAGTTCTCTGGCGATATAACCAAGGCTATTGCCGCCGGGGCTTCCACCGTGATGATTGGCAACCTGTTTGCTGGCCTCAAGGAAGCTCCAGGACGCGAAATCATTTATGAAGGCCGAATCTTCAAGGCCTACCGAGGCATGGGCTCTATCGGCGCAATAAAGAAAGGATCCGGTGACCGCTATCAAATGAGTGAGAACGAAGAACCGGTGCCCGAGGGCGTCGAGGGGCGGGTTCCCTATAAGGGTGAGCTCAAACCTTACCTTCATCAACTCGTGACCGGCCTGAAAAAAGGTATGGGATACTGTGGCTGTCGCAGTATCGATGAATTGCGGGCCTACAAGAAATTCGTTAGAATAACCGCCGCCGGGCTCACGGAAGGCCACGTTCATGACGTGGCGGTAACCCAGGAGCCACCGAACTACTCACGATAAGGAATTCTCTACATGAAGCTAGTTGTAATCGGGGCCCAGTGGGGTGACGAAGGAAAAGGGAAGATTGTCGATTTCCTCTCGGAAGAGGCAGATGTAATTGTACGGTTTTCCGGCGGCGCCAACGCTGGCCATACTATTGTTCATGAAGACGTGACCTATAAGCTGCATCTGGTGCCTTCCGGCATCATAGCTCCTGATACGCGAGTTATTCTTGGCAGCGGAATGGTAATTGACCCCGAGTCGCTCTTTGGGGAACTTGATCGCCTTACCGAGCAGGGAATTGACTGGGAAGGCCGCGTGTTTATCTCAGATCGTGCCCATCTTGTCCT
>PXEI01000275.1 GCA_003564775.1 Spirochaetaceae bacterium | reverse complement strand
TAGCCAAGACCACTCCAGAGCGCCAGTACCGTACGGAGTTCCGCCTCGGCGAGTGCCTGCCAGTTTGGCAGAGTGGCAAGAAATTCCTGGTACTTAGGCACCACCCTCTCGGTTTGGGTTTGTTGCAGCATGATCTCCGAAACGTAAATGCTGTAGGGATCTCTGGTCTCGCGCCACGGAAAGACTCTCCCGAACCGTCGGTAGTACTCCAGTATAAGCCGCTGAAACTCCAGCACCTCATCCATGGCAAGGTGCGGCCTGGTGTTTGCGGTCGCACCTACGCTATGGTGGGGCCGTCTCGTTGGCTCAGACGGCCGCACCCGCGTTCTTCTCCCGCTTCTTGCGTGCTTGTTCGGCCTTTCGACTTATCCGGTTCCAGGCACCGGTAAGCCCCATAGCTTTCTTAGCCGCAGAAAGAGTCTCACCCGCTACCTCGCGCATGCGCAAGGTGCCGTTGTAGATAACCTCATCCGCAAAACCACTCTGGGCCTCAAACTCGGCACGGCGCTCCCGGATGGGGTCCAGAAAGGCGTTAAGTGCGCGGGCAAGCCGTTCCTTGACCTCTACATCGCCCACTGTTCCACTGCGATATCGTTCTTCCAGCTCAGCGATCTCCGCCTTGTTGCTGTTAAATGCGTGGTGGTACAAGAATACCGGATTGCCCTCTGTACGTCCGGGTACATCAGCCCGAATCCGATTGGGGTCGGTGTACATTCCTGCAACCTTCTTATTGACCGTGTTGACATCGTCCGAAAGCAGAATTGTATTGCCTAATGACTTTGACATCTTGGCCGAGCCGTCGGTTCCAACGAGAGTGGGTACAGAACCTATGCGCACGTCCGGAACCGGGAACACTTCCTCGTACAAGTGGTTAAACCGGCGCGCTATCTCGCGGGTGAGCTCAACATGGGCTTCGTTATCCTTTCCAACCGGAACAATATGTGCACGTGGGGCTAGAATGTCGGCCGTCTGCAGCACCGGGTAACCCAACAGCCCGAACGGCATCTCGGTTAGGTCGGCCGCACGTGCCATATCTTTGAGACTTGGAAGTCGCTGTAATCGAGGAACCGAAACCAGCATCTCAAATATCAGGTTAAGTTCGTAGGTTTCATGCACCGCCGACTGCAGGTAGATGACCGCCTTCTGGGGGTCAATTCCACAAGCAAGGTAGTCCAGCACCATTTCGCGCGAGTTTTCTGCGACGTTCTCAATTTCGTCTTTACCCGGCCTGGTGGTTAACATGTGCAGGTCTGCAATTATGAAGTAACACTCATACTGATGCTGTAGCATCACACGGTTGGCTATTGAACCGACGTAGTGACCTAAGTGAAGTCGACCGGTGGGACGATCTCCGGTCAACATGCGTTTTGTTTCCATTAGTGAATGCCTACTCTTTCTTGGATTTTAAACGACGAAAGATACGTCGCGGTTTCTTGACATTGCCAGTTCCCATCAGTATTCCAATGGGCTCAAAGCCAGGAATGTTCTCCAACGCAATCTTGACGGCCACAGTCAGCGGTACGGCAAGGAACATGCCAATAATTCCCCATAGCCAGCCCCAGAATAACAACGAGAATAGAATTACTACCGGGCTTAAGTTTAGTCTGTCTCCCAATAGCATGGGGTCAAGTACATTACCAATGAGAAACTGGGAGATAGCCATAGCGAGTGCCGCCGCAAGCACTGGATTGTAGTCCGGTGCAAACTGAATTATTGTAAAGGTTATGCTCAGAACGGTAATGATGATTGACCCAATACTCGGAATAAAGTTGAACAACATAGTGAGCACAGCCCACACAAACGGGAAGTCGACTCCAATCACGCTAAAGGCCATGTAAACAATTACCCCGGTCATGCTGCTCACGAGCAACTTCACACGAAGGTAGCGTGCAATCTGCGAAGTTATGTGGCGCGCCACGATGGTAATCTTGCGAGTAGTATGATCGTTCAGCGCCATCCTCACCTTGTTCCGCAGAAAAGGCTTCTCCAACAGCAGAAACAGGAGGTAGATCAGAACAATGGTGAGCGCACCGGCGAAGGCCATGAAGTTGCCGGAAAGTGAAATAAGGTAAACCCGGGTTGTCCGAGTTAAGTCAAGCTGATCCAGAATATCCGGTGGTAACTCGAATCGTGCTATGGCTTCGGACAAGATCTCAATCAATCGCATCTGATAGGTCGGAAACTCACGCAGTAACGCCTGTATACTCGAGTACAGGATCAATCCAACCAGGAAACCAAAGGATAACACCAGGACCAGGATAATGAGGATGGAAACGAAGCGCGGTATATGCAACTTTTCCAGAACATTGACCGTCGGGGCGAGCACGAAATAGAGTATGAGCGCAATTACAAACGGGAGGACAATTCCTCCCGTCAGACGTAATACGCTTCCCACCGCAACCACCGCAAGGGTCAGAAGCAGCGCTGTGTTAACCTTAGAGTTGTCCACCACGGCTTACGTTAGCAGAAAATCATGGCTGTGGGAAACCCCTATGCATGAATTGCCCAACCCTCGGCTCCACGCGCAGCCTCCATCACCGCTTCCGACAGCGTTGGGTGCGCATGTACCATGGTAGCAATATCTTCTGGCAGCAGCTCGGCATGTCGCGCGAGTAGAATTTCGTGCACAAGCTCGGTAGCGTTACGTCCCGCCACGTGCGCCGCCAGAATCTCGTGCGTATCGGCAGCATACAGCAGCTTCACAAGACCCTCGGAGGCTTCAATTGCAACCGACTTGCCAGCCCCGCGGTACGGAAATACCGACTTTTCAAACTTGACACCCCGCTCGGTGAGTTTTGCCTCGGTTGGACCAAAACTACCAATCTCCGGCTCGGTATAGACGGCCGACGGTATATCGTCAGGATTCAGCCGCTTTGGGCCTTTATGCCCGGCCATGTACTCAACGGCCATTTCGCCTTCTTTAGAGGCAACGTGAGCGAGTAGTGGCGTTGCAATCACGTCACCTATGGCAAAAACACCTTTTACGTTGGTCTGGTAGTAGTCGCCAACCTCTATGAAGCCTTTCTCGGTCTTGACCCCAACCGTCTCGAGCCCAAGATTCTCACTGTTCGGAGCTCGACCAACCGCAACCAGCAACTTCTCGGCCTTGAGCTCCTCCTTCTTCCCGTCCGTGGTCTCGAGACTCAAGGTAATTCCAGAGGAGCTCTTCTTGAGCGCACCGGCCTTGGTTCCGGTCAACATCTTTATTCCGCGCCGCTTAAAGTCCTTGGCCAGAACTTCTACAGCCTCTGCATCCTCAATCGGAAGAATGGAGTCCATGAGTTCCACCACCGTGACCTCAACACCGAAGGCGTTCATCACATGTGCAAACTCCATTCCTATTGCCCCGGCACCCATAATGGCCAAACTCTTTGGCAGTTTCTCAAGCATTAATACGCCGGTCGAGCTCAGTACCTGCTCTTCATCAAACTCAAACCCTGGGAGTTCGCGCGGCCGTGACCCGGTTGCAAGAAGCACATGCTTGGCCTTGACCGTTGTATCACCTACCTTGATCTCACCCGCAGCTTTGAGCTCAGCATCGCCCTCAATGTACTCAATGGAGTTTTTCTTCATGAGGAACTGCACGCCCTTGGAAAGCTTGTCAGCCGCCTGGCGTGATTTTTTATAGACCTTGCCGTAATCGAGACCAGACGCATCTACTTTCAGTCCAAACGACTCCGACTCAAGCGCACTTCGAAATACCTCGGCCTGGTGGATCAACGACTTTGAAGGTATGCACCCTATGTTCAAGCACACCCCGCCTGGTTTGTCACGTTCAATTACACAGGCCTTGAGACCCAGCTGTGAGGCCCGAATGGCGGCAACATAGCCGCCCGGTCCAGATCCTATGACCGCAACATCAAAACTCTTTTCGCTCACTTTGTTTCCATCCTTGTCTTTCTAGAACAGTACTCTAAAAGGTTCCTGCATCATGAGGCTCAGCTCATTCAGGAATCGCCCACCCGCAGCACCGTCAATCACGCGGTGATCACAGGAAAGAGTTACCGTCATCATTGGTTGTACCATTATACCATCATTCTTCTCATCGACAACCGGAGTTTTTTTGGTACGACCCACGGCAAGGATTGCGGATCCTGGCGGATTGATAATTGCGGTAAACTCATCCACCCCAAAGGAACCAAGATTGCTGATACTAAAGGTCGCTCCGGTGTACTCCTCGGGCTTGAGGGCGTTACTGCGCGCCTTGTCAATGAGCTGCACCAGCTCCGCATCAATCTCCTTAACCCCTTTGGCTCCACAGTTGCGAACTATAGGAGTAATTAGCCCGGCGCCTACATCAACAGCCAGGCCAATATCTATGGAGGCATACTCACGAATGCTGTCGCCCTGCCAGGATGAGTTAATAACCGGGTGGCGCTTTATGGCCTCGGCGGCAAACTTCATGAGGAACGCGTTAAACGACACTTTCTCCGGTACACTCTTGTTCAAGGCGTCGCGGGCTCGAATAACCTCGCTCATGTTGATTGAGCTCTTGAGGTAGTAGTGTGGTGCGCTGAACTTGCTCTCGGCCAACCGTTTGGCAATGACCGCGCGGCGACTTGTAACCGGTGTCTCTC
>PXEI01000169.1 GCA_003564775.1 Spirochaetaceae bacterium | reverse complement strand
GTCCGCGTATGACTCGTACCTGAGTACGAACGAGGATGAGTTTCAGGAGGCGGCCGAGGAACTGGGAGGGCTCGTCTCGTTTTAGGATTGCGCAACCGGTAGGAGGGGCCGCATGGACGTGCTACACACCTCAGTGATGGGGGATGAGGTTCTGCGGTATCTTGCGCCGGAGAATGAGCAGGGGGAGCTGCTTATTGATGCAACCTTGGGCGAAGGCGGGCACTCGGAGCTTTTTCTGAAACATCATCCAGGGCTTTCGGTAATCGGTGTTGATGCCGACGGCGTCATCTTGGAGCGGGCGCGTGAGCGTCTTGCTCCGTTCGGGGGGAGGGTGAAGCTGGAACAGGCCTGGTTTGATGAGTATCTTGCCAGCTACTCAGAACAGGAGCGCCCCACACGGGTGCTCTTTGACCTTGGTATATCCATTTTTCATTATCGCGCCTCGGGGCGTGGGTTCTCGTTTTCCGTCGATGAGCCACTGGACATGCGCTTGAGCCCCAGCGCGGAGGTCTCGGCCGCCGAGTTCATAGCCGAGGCGCCGGAGGCGCGGCTGGCAGAGGTTTTTTTTCTCTATGGTGAGGAACGATTCTCTCGGCGTTTTGCGCGGGCTATTGTGGCACGGCGGGCCGAGCGGCCAATAACTACGGCTAAGGATTTGGCGGACACCATATGGGGTGCCTCGCCCGCGCAGTATCGTCACGGGCGTCTGCATCCGGCAACGCGCAGCTTTCAGGCGTTGCGCATACTGGTCAATAGCGAGCTTGAGCGCTTGCCGCGAGCCTTAGAGCAGGCGTGCCGTGTGTCAGCTATTGGTGCACGGATTGGCGTTATTTCTTTTCATTCCTTAGAGGACCGAATAGTGAAACATTTTTTTCGTGAAATCAGCAAAGCATGTATCTGTCCTCCTGAGTTGCCGATATGTAAATGTGGAGGTACTGCTCGTTTTGAGGTGCTGACCAAGAAGCCGGTATATCCAAGTGACGAAGAGAGCCGCAACAATCCCCCCTCTCGGAGCGCACGATTGCGTGTGCTACGCAAACTATCCGAGCCGGTTGGGAGGACTGAGGTAAGGTCGGGATGAACCACAGACTAGAACGGGCCGTCATCTGGGCCCTGATCATCATTCTACCGAGCATGGTATTCCTCAACGTCCGCCGTTCTTTTCAGTTTTATCAGTTGGAGCGTGAAATTTCGGCACTCGAGGCGCGTCAGCTTGAGCTGTTTGAGGCCAATAAGCGCGCAATTGCGGGAATTGCGGTCTTGCGTTCTCCGGCTCGAATTAGACGGGTTGTGGAGGAGGCCGAGCTCCCCATCATCCCATTGACTCCGGAGCAACTCATTCACGTGCGCATTTTTGCCGGAGGTGGAAATGCCGATGACTGATTACCGCGCGGAGCCGAGTTCGAACTCACCAAACTCAACCCGAACCCCAAACTCGAACTCAGATCCGAGCCTGAACCCGAGCCTGACAGGGTACTCACTGGCCGACTTGTGTGAGATCACCGGAGGTCGGCCGCTTGGGCCAGGCGAGATTACATTTAGCAGGCCTGCTGTTGACTCACGGACCGTGCGCGCGGGCCAACTGTTTGTGGCGCTTCCGGGTGAGCGGGCTGATGGGCATAACTTTCTCCATGATGCCTTCGCCAGCGGTGCCGTGGTTGCTTTGGTCACCGAAGATTACGCTGAGGCAGCTGGGCCCCATCTGCGTCCGCCTAAGGGGCGTGGGTATTGTGTTGTTCCCGACACGCTGCGTGCACTTCAACGACTGTCTCGTGTTCACCTGCAGAAGTTCACGGCTCTGAGGCGCGTTGCGGTTACCGGGAGCAACGGCAAGACTACCACGAAAGAGCTGATTGCATCGGTGCTTTCGCAAGAGGCCCCAACCTTTGCCACGGCCGGAAACTACAACTCCGAGATTGGAGTTCCGCTGGCGATTTTTGATCTCCGGCCGGAGCAGCGTTTTGGCGTGTTTGAAGTTGCTATGAATCGGCCAGGGGAGATTGCGGTTCTGGCCGAGTTGGTTCAACCCGAGATCGCGCTCATTACCAATATTGGTGCAGCCCATGTGGGGAATCTGGGTAGTCTGCAGCGTATAGCCGAGGAAAAGCGGCAGGTGTTTTCCTGCTTTGACGGGACACAAACTGGTTTTGTGTATGAAGACGAGCCGTTTTACTCGGTGCTGAGCGAAGGGGTTGCAGGTGAGATTCACAGGTATGGTCCGCGCAGCATTCACGGATTTGAAGGCTATCAGCTGCAAGGTCTTGCCGGAAGCATTATCAATTATCAGGGGCTCGAGATAAGACTCCCTCTACCCGGTGCGTTTAACGTGCGAAACGCACTTGCTGCTGTTGCCATTGCTACGCACCTGGGTTTGAATGCGGAGCAAATTCGTGCCGGTCTCGAGCGGGTGCCGACCATGTTTGGTCGCGGCGAAATTCTTCGCGGTCCGGTAACGGTGTTGCGTGACTGCTATAACGCTAATCCGGACTCGGTTCGCGAGGCGCTTGAGTTCGTAGCTGGGCTTGAATGGCCGGGCCGACGCGTGGTGGTGCTTGGCGCAATGAAGGAGTTAGGAGCGGAGACGGCTAGCGCTCATGCAGAGGTCTGTGCTGTGGCAATGGCGACTCGCCCAGATGCCCTGTTTCTGGTTGGTGAGGAGTTTGCAGAAGCGTTCTTGTCTGCGAACTCGGAATCCGGGTTACGCGGCACTGGTGGCGTTTCCGAGCCTGCTCCCGAACTGCATTACTCGCCCAGTACCGCAGGAATTGAGTCGAGTCTTACCCAGTTTCTGCGCGAAGGTGACTTCGTACTGTTAAAGGGCAGTCGTTCAATGACCCTTGAAGAGCTCACCTCTACCTTCACACGGGAGCGAAGGAAGGGTAGTTCATGAGTTACGAGCTGCGCGCTGGCCTATTGGTCGAACGGGTAGATCAACGTCCGGTAGACTCTTTCCTCCTGGCAACCTTGGTTTTGCTGGGAGGGCTTGGTCTGTCGGTGCTTTTTTCCGCGTCCTATTTCCGTGCCGACCGGTTGTTTGGTGAGCCCACGTACTTTCTACGGAGACAGATTGTCTGGCTGGTGCTGGGCGTGCTGAGCTCACTTGCGGCAACCCGTGTGTCGCTCGATGCGCTGCGGAAAATGATACCATTTCTGCTCGTGCCGACTTTGGTGCTTATGCTCCTGAGCTTCGTGCCCCGGGTGGGCGTCCAGGTTCTGGGGGCTCGCCGGTGGATTGTGCTGTTTGGGTATAGTTTTCAGCCGTCTGAGTTGGTCAAGTTGTCTTTGATTCTCTATCTGTCACATATTCTGAGTTGTAAGCGCGAGCAGTTTAACGATCCGCTCAACGCCATCTTACCCCCGGTACTTGTGGCCAGTTTCTTTGTTGCTCTGATCTACGCACAGAACGATTTCTCCACAGCATTCTTTGTGTTGCTGGTTACGCTGTTAATGTTTTTTGTGTCTGGTTTTCCATTGCGGTATTTCCTGAGCATGACAATCATGAGCGCACCCATTGCCACCATTCTTCTGCTGAGTCGTGAGCATCGCGTGCGACGGGTACTTGCCTTTGTTGACCCGGGACGAGACCCTGCCGGTACTGGGTATCAAATTCTCGCTTCCCAGGGGGCACTGGCCGATGGGGGGCTTTGGGGCGTAGGTATAGGCCGGAGTGTGCGAAAACTCGGGGGTTTGCCTGAGGCGCACTCGGACTTTGTGTTTGCAGTGCTGGGTGAGGAGTTTGGGTACATCGGAGTGCTTGTGGTGCTCGGGCTCTTTGTCGCGTTTGCATACCGAGGATTCTCGCTTGCGTTTCGGCTTGAGGATAACTTTCGGTCATTTCTTGCTTTTGGACTCACTGCGGGTATCTTTCTTCAGGCAACGCTTAACATGGCGGTAGTTGTCGGTATGGTGCCAGCTACCGGCATTCCATTGCCATTCTTTTCATCTGGGGGTTCGTCCATTGTTGTTTCTCTGGTGATGGCCGGGCTCCTGCTTAATCTTTCACGAGATGCTTCAGCGTCCCAGGGAGGTATCCATGGCTGATATGGTCCTTGGTCGACGCGTTGCCCGTAATGACAGTGGTGGAAAGAGAGTCGTTCTGGCTCTGTGTGTTGCTGGATGCTTGCTCGTACTCATAGGCCTTGGAGAGTTGATTTTTCACATAGCCATAGCCCCACGGGTGAGAATTGAACGTGTGATCCTTGAAAGTGACTTGCCAATGACGCGCGAGGATATTCTTGCAATTGCGGGAATACGAGGTGATGAGCACTATTTCTCGTTCGACTCCGAAGCGGTACAAGCCCGACTTGAGGCATTCCCGGCCGTGCGCTCGGCTCAGGTGCAGATGGGGTTTCCCGATTCGGTGCGTATTTCGGTAACAGCCCGTACGCCGTTAGCGGTACTCCTTGCCGGTAGTTCCGGCGGGACGGCGGTCGTGGTAGATGAAGAGGGGTATGTCTTTGAGCCCTTTGCTTCACCTTCAGAATACGGCCTCCCGATATTGTCCGGGCTTCGGTTTGAGCCCTCACCCATAGGTGCACGCCTGCCTGAGTCGTTGCATGAGACACTTCGTGATCTGGAACGCCTGCGTTTGCACGCACCGGCGAT
>PXEI01000091.1 GCA_003564775.1 Spirochaetaceae bacterium | reverse complement strand
TTCATTTTGTAAGGAGACCGTGAATGGCACGAAATACCAAGGCGAAGGGCAAAATCGTCCGTCGCTTCGGCGTAAACATCTTTGGCAACGAAAAGTATGATCGCCTACTGAAAAAGAAACCGAATCCGCCCGGAAATCCCAAGAAGGGTCGTGTTCGTCAAACCGAGTATGGAAAACAACTTGGTGAGAAGCAAAAGCTCAAATGGGCGTATGGCCTCTCGGAGCGACAGTTCCGTAACCTCTTCTTCAAAGCGAAGGCGCAGAAGGGAGTAACCGGACACAACATGCTGATTCTTCTTGAGCGGCGTATCGACAACGTTGTGTACAGACTTGGAATGGCTTCAAGTCGTTCTCAGGCTCGTCAGCTGGTGAGTCATGGGCATGTTCTGCACAACGGTCGCAAGACCACCATTCCATCGGTGTTGGTTCGCCCAGGCGACACAGTCAGTGTACGTCCACGCAAGCCTACTCAGGACATGGTTCGGCAGTACCTTGCAGACAATGCAACACGTCCGGTACCACCTTGGCTTGCCCTTTCTAAGGATGACATGAGCGCATCGGTTTCCGTTCTGCCGACTCGTGATATCATCCCGACAATTGCGGAAGAGCAACTCATCGTCGAGTTCTACTCCAAGTAGTCCGGGCAATTTTAACGCGGGACTGCATGGAAAGTACCACGCTACCGCTCTACCGGCTCGGCGTAGACGGGCCTCAGATAACTCCAGTCGGCCTCGGAACCGCTCAATTTTCAGGCGGAACCGGGGCTGTTGGGCGTTATTGGGGTGAGCTTTCTCAGGACATTGTCAACGAGATTGTGGGAGCCGGCGTGCAGGGTGGAATGAACTGGTTCGAAACCGCCAGGTGCTACGGTGCGGGCAATGCGGCACGCGCCCTGTCTATGGCCCTGACCGCTGCTGACATTCGAGAACCCGCGCCCTTCATAGCCTTTACCCGCAGATCACCACTACTCTTTCCTTCCAACATAAGCGTACATCAAATGGCTCATGAACAGACAGTAGATCCATATCGAATAGGGATGTGTCAGTTTTCCGGTCAGCATGGGGTGGTTTCCATGGACACCCTCATGCGGGGTGCTGCGGCACTCAAGTCCGAGGGCCGTGTTGCTGGTATAGGCGTGAGCAATTTCTCAGCCGAGCAAATAGCCAAGGCGGCCAGCTGCCTTGCCGACGAAGGTATCAGTCTGTGGGCAAATAGTGTGCGGTTCAATATGCTTGATCGTCGAATAGAGGCAAACGATGTACTTGCCGCATGTCGGCAGCTTGGCGTGACAATCGTGGCGTGCTCGCCTCTCGCACAGGGTGTGCTGGGTGGTATGTACCATGACAACTCCCGAAGCATTCGTGAGGTTTCCGGTCTACGACGCTTCGCGCGGCGTTTTCGCAGTTCTCATCTGAAACGCACTCAGCCCTTAATCGATGTGCTGTCAGATGTTGCCGGTGAGCGTGGAGTCGGGATTGCAGAGGTGGTGCTCAACTGGAGTACTCGCTTCTTCGGGGAGGTGGTGGTTGCAGCGGTTGGTGTACGCACTGCCGCGCAGGCACGGTGCGCTGTGGAGTCTATGCAGTTTCGGCTTTCGGAACGTGAGCTCGCACGTATCGATGCTGCTTCAAAAGAGGTGTGTGCCTGATGCACGTCGGCGATATTTTTGCCGCGAACAAGCGGAGTTTCAGTTTTGAGTTTTTTCCACCCAAGACTCCTGCTGGCAGTGAGAAGCTCTTCTCTGCCCTGAGCCGGCTCGAAACGCTTCAGCCGAGTTTTGTCTCGGTAACTTACGGTGCAGGCGGCGGTACTCGTGACCGGACCCACGACCTCGTGCTCCGTATTAAGAACGAGACTCAGCTTGACCCTATCCCACACCTCACCTGTGTACGCCAGTCGCGAGATGAGCTTGAAGAGGTGCTGCTCCGTTACGCTGAGGCGGGTGTTGATAATATCATGGCTCTTCGGGGTGATCCTCCACAGGGTGAAGCGCATGATCCGGCGAGTGAGGACTTTCCTCAGGCGGTGGACCTTGTTGCGTATATCCGTGAGTTTAACAGGCGCGGGATGCACCCGAATCCGCGTGGCTTTGGCATTGGCGTAGCTGGCTTCCCGGAGGGCCACCCGGCGACTCCGAATCGGCTGCTTGAGATGCGGTATCTCAAGGACAAGGTCGATGCTGGAGCTGACTACATCTGCACGCAGCTTTTTTTTGACAACCGAGACTTTTATGACTTCACTGAACGGTGCCGCCTCGCTGGAATAACGGTACCCATAGTCGCGGGAATAATGCCCATTCTCAACCAACGAAGCTTTGAACGAACTCCGGAACTCGCCTTGGGCGCACGATATCCGGCTGGGTTCCTGAAGGGTATGCAACGGTGTACGAACGACGCCGAGATAGCAGCCT
Organism: Spirochaetaceae bacterium; assembly: GCA_003564775.1. GTDB lineage: Bacteria > Spirochaetota > Spirochaetia > DSM-27196 > SLAA01 > SLAA01. Next base: position 2,214 of record PXEI01000091.1, on the reverse strand, counting down.
TTGGAATGGAGTGGGCGGTTCGGCAGTGCTACGATCTTCTTGCCCACGATGTAGAAGGCATTCATTTCTACACGCTGAATCACTCTCCGGTAACCATTGAGATTTTCCGCCGTTTGGGTCTTTCCTCAAGTTTTGCCACGGAACTTGCCGATACATGAGTTAATGATACATGACCCACTCTATTCGACAGGGGCGCTTCGCAAACTTCCGGTACTCAGTACAGACCCCGAGTTAAATGATCGCATATCCAGAATATGTGCCAAGTTCGGTAACTATTTTCAGCCGGTCTTCCTGAGCGATCCTATAGAAGCCCTTGAGTATCTTGAGTTTGAACTCCCCGAGATCAACGTAATTCATTTCTCCGACCGGCAGATGGACACTGATCTGGTGCTGGAGAAGATCAAGGCAGACCCTTGGTTGCATTACGGTGGAATAATAGGGATTCATACCCGGGATGATGAGCTGGAGGTGACGCGCAAGACTCCAAACTCAAACGTTCTCTGCCTTATCAGTCGGGGTGAGTTTGTGGGTACCTTCTATCGGGTCTTGCGAATACTCATACAGAACAGGCAGATTGTGTTCCAACGCGAGCTCCAGAACGCTCTGCTCGGGACGATTTCTGGAAGCTTTGTCATGGACAACGACCCTTCGAACATTCGGACCTACGCCAATCTGGTTACCAACTACTTATATAACTCCAGTTATCTCAACCGGGAGCAGAAGGACCGTTTGCATGTAGCGCTGTTCGAACTGCTCATGAACGCTGTTGAGCATGGTAACTGCAGAATTAGCTATGACGAAAAGACACAGTGGTTAGAGACGCACGGGGACATCCTTCAGCTCATTCGCCGAAAGTGTATGGTGAGCGAAATTCGCGGGAGGAAGGTGTTCTTTTCGTATCGAATCACACCAGAACGTTCCTACTTCACCATTCGGGATCAGGGAGATGGATTCAATTGGAAGGAGCGCAAGGACACGAGTGATGAGCTGAACCTTGGACTTCATGGGCATGGAATAAAGATGGTTGGCCACTACGTTGAGAACCTTGGGTACAACGACCGTGGGAATGAAGTCTCCTTTGAATTCCCACACGCTAACCATGAAAGCAATGCAGTTCCTGGTGTGTTTGCAGATCAGGAGGAACTGATGTGCAACAACGGTGATGTTGTGTTCACCGAAGGGGAGGAATCAAACCACCTCTACTACATCGTTTCAGGAAAGCTCGAAATCTATTCCGGTAGCAACCTGGTATCAACCTTGTCGCCGGACGACATATTCCTGGGAGAGATGTCGTTTCTGCTCAACAATCGTCGTTCGGCTACGGTAGTCTCGCGCGGGCATTCATCATTGATACGTGTTTCAAAGAATGATTTTGTTGATGTTATAAAACGCCACCCACATTACGGCTTGTTCCTGGCTCGGTTGCTTGCACAACGGCTTTCAAAGCTAAATGCTATGGTGGCGCGCTTACAGTCAGGTGAAGAAACTGCCGACGCCCAACGGCGACTCTGAGCACCGCCAGGCGGCACCGAACTCGTTACTCCGTGGACCCTGATTCGGTGTCCACAGTCTCGTCTTCCCTGATCGTCGCTACGTAGCCAATGCGTTGTACGAATTCCTGAATTTTTTCCAGGCTTTGACGGTTTCCGTCGTACTCAACTTCAATTGACTTGGTTTTCCGGTCTACGTATATGTCGCTAATACCCTTAATTCGTTTGCCCAGATGCTCTATGGCTATTACGCATGAGGTGCAGGTAGCACCCGTTAAGTCCAGTGCGGCATGTTGTTTTGTGCTGTTTTCCATACCTCTAAGATACCTCCGATTCCGCCGCTGGTAAAGACACACAGGGTTAGAAGTGAAATCGGACTCCGATAACCGCATCAAGATCCGGGCTGGTATCCGGCACCAGAGATATTCCGGGCGCAAGCTCTAAAAACAGCTCAAGCGGCTCTATTGGAAAAAAACGGAGACCTAACGGGACACGGACACCTATACCCACCGGAAAGTCGTCCTTACGACGACTGTCCGAGAATGCGCGAAATTTAGCGCCGACGCCGACGTACCAGTCAACTGGCTCTGCGAGCAGACCATGATAAACCCAGAGATCTCCATGCAAGTGGATATAGTCCCGAAAGCTCCACGCGGCCCCAAGTGCCACGCGGTCTCGAATAAGGACCGTGATTCCGGTTGGACTGCCCAGCATAATCCCAGCT
>PXEI01000103.1 GCA_003564775.1 Spirochaetaceae bacterium | reverse complement strand
CCTCAATGGCCAGGTTTGTCTCGCGGCCGTCCGGCTGCCAGTAGCAGGCGCCCATGATCACAGACAGGCCAAGCAGGACGGTGAAAACGCGGGTATTCATGACTAGAAACTCTCAAAGCCGTCTATGACAAAGTCAATGCGGATACTTGCTGTCTCACTCACCACCGCGGTGGTGCGGGTGCCCTCGGTGCGCGTTTCACCCGGAGGGGCGGTGAACACCTGCACCGTGGCGGCCGCTTCGTAGGCCTCAACAACCGAAACCGGGCCGTCGGTGCCCTCGGCAGTGCTGCTCTCACCGGCATCTACAAACACACTCTGGTTCAGCTGGTTGGAAAGCTGCACCGAGCCGCTTTCAACGGTGAGGTTCAGTCCGTCAAACTCAAAGCTGGTGCCGCGGACGGCAGCCGTGGCTACCGGGCTGCGCATTCTAAACTCGCTCTGGCGTCCGGGGGTGGGGCGTACCTCGGCACGTACTCGGCCAACCTGCAGGTACAGGTCACTTGAAATAAGCCCTTCCCGTTCGGCCAGCCCTTCCAGTTCCATGCGCGTGAGTTGTCGCACCTGTAGCAGCGCCGGGCCTATTTCCAGCACCGCTGTTGCCCCAAAGCCGGTAGAAATGACGGTGCCAAGCGGCAGCTCCATGCCGACCTGCGCAGCGCGCCAGCGTCCACCCGGTTCCATAATTTCAACCCGCCCTGAAAGCTCGTTGACGCGGGCCTCAAGGGCGGTGGTTTGTGCGAAGCTTCCGACAAATGGTGCCACAATCAGCGCCACAACCAGGAATAGACGAAATATCGATGTACGGGTCATGATCCGACCTCCCTAAAGTGCCGAGGATATCTCGGCTTTCGCATAAAACTCGGTACGGCGTTCACCGGAGAATACGCCGTAGCTTCCGGTTTCGGGTATAAAAACTCCGCCGGTCAAGGCAAAGCCAAGGTCAACAAAAATGCGTCCAGCAATGTTCAGTACAACTTCATTTCCTATCCACCGGCCTGCATCGTCCAGTTTAACACCAACGGTTGCCGGAAGCTCGTCGGTAGCGGTGAAGAAATTGCGCGCGGCTATCCCGGTCTGGATGTTCCGCAGAGCCGCTGACCTGCTGGTGGAAAAGGGGCGCAGCGAGTAACGAAGCTCACTCCCAATCATGTTCTGCAGTGGGAGGCCCAGCACCGTGCCAGCATTTGCACGAACCACCGGAACAAAGGCGTCCCAGGTATCTCCGGGCCCGCTTGCGTACTGCAGCCGGAGACTTGCCCGTGAGAAGGACATGTCGGGCCGGAACAGCCGCAATCGTCCCGAGACCAGGAGCCCCATGGTGTTCTCGGAGTCGTCTCCCAGCTCACGTGTCCCGGTGGACACAGTGCCAAACACGTCATAGAACAGGCTCGGCACAACCGGCCCTTCCAGCAGCAGGCTGTAGTAGCCGGAATGGTAAAGATCCTCACCCGGATCGGTTCCGTGCACCTCATCTCGCAGGTCGCGCTGTCCGACAACCGAGACGCGCGCGGTGTGACGCTGAAGAATTTGCGGGACGGTGAGTGTGAGAATGCCAAAACCGCGGGCAGGCCCAAAAAACTCATCGTCATCCGAGAGGTCTTCCGAGTCTGCTGCGCTTACGCGAATGTCTGAGTTCGGGCCTAGTTGCAGGCCGGTATAGCCGGAAGCCAGCGCAAGGCGCACCCGCGAGAAACTGAGCCGCAGCTCGGCGCCGTCGGCAGTATGATTCAGCACTGCGCCGGTGGGTTCGGTGAACCGAAAGCGCCCGGCGGTGGCCTGCAGCTGTGAGCCTGCGCCCAGAGCCGCCGGAAAGGTACCCCGTGAACGGAGTGTGTCGACATCAAAAAGGTACGGGCGTTCGTCACTCCAGGTGTAGCTGAGGTCTGCGGCCAGTTCCAGGCCCCCGTCGTTGCGCATAGGAAGAAAGTAGCGAGACCAGAACGCGGTGGAGAGGACATAAGCGGTGTCGCGTTCGCCCCAGTCGTTTTCCAGGCGCAGGGTTGCGTCGCTGTCCAGCGTGACACCCCAGTCTCCGCCGCTGTCCTGCGCCCCAGCCGGTGTTGCGCACACAAGAAGGGCTATGAGCCCAAAACCAAGGTACATGCTACTTGTTTTCACACCTATGCCAAACATGGAGAGAAGTATACGCCGAGACCGCTTGGAAAACAACACTGTTGCAGCCCATGTTGCTTGCCCCGTCCTGCATGTTTGGGCTACGCTTCCGGCATGAGCACAGGAGACCGAATGAGCACAGCAGACACCATGAACCCCATTGAGTTTGACAACGTGAGCTTTGTGTACCCGGCGGTGCCGGTTGAGCCAGATGGTACGGAAGGGCCAGCCTCGGCCGGGCCCGCTACGGCCTCTGTTACCGATTCCGCTGCCGCCGAGGCCCCACCCGAGCCCGCCCCACCCGAGCAGGTCTTCGGTGGGCTCACCCTGCAGATCCCAAGTGGTGTAACCAGTTTGGTTGGCCCTAACGGTGTGGGTAAGTCCACGTTTTTGCTGCTCGCTGGCGCACGGCTGTTTCCTACCGAGGGTGCGGTCTCGATTTTTGGTCGTAATACCCGCGAGTTTGCCGGTGTGGAGTCCGACCCGGAACAGGAGTCCAAACGGAACGAGCTCGTCTCCTTTGTGTACCAGAACATGGAGTTTGAGAGCGAACAACCTTTAGGTGAGTTGCTGGATCTGGTGTATGAGGCTGGCATTTGGGAAGACAAAAGCGATCTCTTCACCCGCGAACTCATTGACCTGCTGGAGCTTGGCCCGGAGTTGGGTAAGCGTACCGGTGAGCTGAGTAAGGGTGGCATGCAGCGCGCGGTAATTGCCTTCAGTCTGCTCTACGGCTCACGCATTATTGCTATGGATGAGCCGGTGTTTGCGTTGGAAGAACATCAAAAGCAGCGGGTCTTTGAGTACCTGGTCGATGTAGCCGCTCGCTACAGTCGAACCGTGCTGTTCTCTGCCCATGAGCTCAATATCACCGAGTCCTACTCGGACACCATGCTGCTTTTTGGCAAGGACGGCAGCCTGGTCTTTGGCCCTACGAAAGAGGTCTTCACGCGCGACTCGGTGGAGCGTGCCTACCAGGTGCCCTACGACCTGCTTCATCGCAAGGAGCAGTTGTACAGGGAGATGCTGCGCGGGGGCGATGTATAAGGTGCGGCGTGGTGCGGGTGGCGGCGCGGCCTACACGTCGAGGCGCGGCGGGCGGCTCCACGGAAACCGAAAGCGGGCCTTGATCCGGCGAGTATCTGGCACTGCGTGCAGGCGCAGAATAAGCGCGGCAAGAAAGAAGCGAATGCGCTGATAGCGATACAGGTGCTCATCTACCGCCGCCACTTCCAGGGCATCAATAGCTTTGCGCGATAAGCGGCTCTCGGAGATCTTTCCAAACTGCTGCGAGGCGAGCTGGCCAAAGGCCTGCGGTTCGGCCATGAGCAGCGACAACATCGTGTCCAGCTCCGAATCAAAGAGCGGCCCGGCTGCCTTGGCTTGTTTGCTCCTGTGTTTAGCGGCGACGCGTTCACTTTTGCGGGATGTGCTGAGGAAGTCTTCCAGGGCATCCACCCCTTCCTCCGGGTTCCGTAAGAAACTCAGGTACAGCGGGTAAAACCACCCCTCCAGTTTGATAATGGCCGAGATGGAAATTACTACCTCATCACGCACAAAGATCGGTGCCTCATCACGTCGCAGAAGATCCAGCATGACGGGAATGCCTGCACTGCTTCCAAACACGCGAAAAGCCTCACAGGCGTGAATGAGGATAAGTGGGTTTGTGCTCACCCGTGCTACCACCTCAATGTCCTGCATGGCTTTGCGGTCATCAAGCTCGGCCAGCGCCAGAATCGCAGCCGCTGCCAATGAGTAGTCGTCGGAGTACAGTGCTTCACGCAATGCGCCGCGCCCTGACTGCAGGCGCTGCTTTCCAATAACTCTGGCCGCCAGGTTTGCGGTGGTAAACTCCCCTGCGCTCACATGTTCCACCAGCTTCGCCTCGGTAGCCGCGTCCACGGGAACACCTTCAAGGGCATGGAGCGCCTCACTGCGCACCGTAAAACTGGGTGAGCCCAGCCGCAGACGCAGCTCCTCAAGCGCAACTGGCGAGTGTGACTCGCCCAACTCACTCAGCACCTTCGTCTCTTCCTGTTCGGAACTGGAGTGATCCAGCCGGTGCAGCAGCCCTATAGCGCGGAGGTCTCGCAGTGAAAATATCACCCCCATGGTGCTTGCCAGGCTTTTGGCCCCCCGCCGTTCAAGCCGGGCATTAAAGAGCATAGTTATGACCAGGAAAATGGCCATGGCGCCAAAGAAAATGCGGAACGGTCCCAGGGCCGATGTCGGACCATGCTGCTGCAGCAGGTCAAGAACCACACCACCTAAGAGCGAACCGACGGTCCCCCCAAAGCCAAGTGTGAGAAAGTACAGCACACCCAGGTTTAGTTGGTCTTTGCCGTCGACCAGACCAAAGAAGTAAACCTGGGCCGATGTTTCTCCACCGGCAAAGCCCATGGTTCCTAGAAAGAAAACAGCCGACAGAAAGATCACCGTTGAGGTTCCGCTGGTGAACTCCGGCGAGAGCACAAGTGGGATCAGGCTTAAGAGAAAGAGCCCGCTAAAGCTTAGGTAAATTGGTTT
>PXEI01000400.1 GCA_003564775.1 Spirochaetaceae bacterium | reverse complement strand
GTCCCGGCAAGTCCGGCGAGCCCGCCTGCCAGAACCATGGAGAGAACGAGGTACCGCTTGACGCGGATCCCACCATAGACCGCGGCATCATAGTTCTTGCCAACCGCCCGCATGCGATACCCTATGGTGGTCTTCCACAGCAGCACAAACACAATTACCGCAAGGATAATTGCAACAAACACGCCGCTGTGAATGCGGGCGCGCGGAACAAGCCGAGTGAGCCGCGCGGCCTCAACAATAGAAGCACTTTGGGGATATCCGGTGCCGTAGGCCCGCTCCTGAGGATCCATCATGAGTCCTCTGAGCAATAGATACTGTAGCTGCAGTGCCACGCTGTTGAGCATGACGGTGGTGAGAATCTCGTTAACGTTGAGATGAGCTTTGAGAATGCCCGGTATGAAACCGTAGAGTGCCCCGCCGAGAAAGCCAGCGAGAAAAGAGAACAGAATAAGCAGAGGTGCCGGAAGCCCCGGGAACGCAAGTGCAAAAGCGGTTCCGGTTATGGCACCGATAATCATTTGCCCCTCGGCGCCAATGTTGATCATGCCGGTGCGAAAGGCAATGCAGATACCCAGTCCAACAAGGAGCAGCGGCACCGCCTTGACCACGGTCTCGGTGAGGCCGTAGCGCGTCCCAAGCGCCTCGTAGAACATAGACCGATACGCAACAAGCGGGTTCGCGCCTGCGAGCCCAAGAAAAAACGCGCCAACAACCAGGGCCAAAAACACCGCTGCTATGGGAACGCCCCAGTTTACAAGCACATTTTTCTTGCTGTTTGGCAACTGCACCGGCAATCTCCTCCGAGTATCGTTAGCTATTTGATAAGCCACAATACGAAATAGTTGTCAAGCTGGAAGGGGCCCCAATATTTCACATTAGTCAGGCGAATTCCAAAAACCTACATGTACGTCGGAGGCTTCACCCTCCAGCAACGGGCCAAGCACCTCTATCTCCCGTTGGCCGTGGGCAAAGACGTCACGACAGGGAAGATCTAAGGTGGGGTTCTCCGGGTCGCTTCCGGTAAGCGCAAGCAGGGATGACTCTGCCAGGCCGTAGACAACTCGACCAATTCCACTCCAGTAGATGGCACCGGAGCACATTGCACAGGGCTCGGCACTGCTGTACAGCGTACAGACGCGCAACTCTTCACGCGAGTAGGCCCGGGAGGCCATAGACACCAACCGGGTCTCGGCATGCATGGTGCAGTCATTTTGAGCTGGCACCGCATTTTCTGCCTCTAACAGCACCGTGCCATCCGCACCAACAAGTATTGCTCCAAACGGGTGGTTTCCGTTCTCACGCGAACGGCGTGCAACCTCAATTGCCTTACGAACGTAGCTTTCGTTGTCCATGTCTATGCTCCTCTATTCATGGCCTGTGTCCACCTGGGCCACTGCCTGTGCCCACCCAGGCGGGCATACTTGTGTATCATTTTTCCCGCAGGCCTACTACATCGAGCTTGGGTTCCTCGGGAAGGTTCTGCCTGGCAAGTTCGCGCGGAAGGACAATATTCAGCACAATAGCGGTCAAACCACCGGTAGTGATGGGGCTCGAGAGCATTGCGGCAAAGAAGTCCGGCAGTGACCTGAGAATGCCAGGCGTGAATCCAACACCCAGACCCAGGCCTAAGCTGATTGCAATGATCAGCACACCACGCCGATTAAAGGTGGTGCTGGAGATAATGCGTATGCCGCTGGCGGCAATGGTGCCCGCCATAACCAACATCGCCCCGCCAATGACCGGCGGAGGAATAATGCTGAACACGCCGCCCACAATAGGAAACAGCCCAAAGATCACCAGGAACAGCGCAATGAAGTAGCCCACGTAGCGGCTGGCAACGCCGGTCATTTGAATGACACCGTTGTTCTGGCTGAATGTGGTGTTGGGAAAGCTGTTAAACACCGAGGCAAGCGCCGAGTTAATGCCGTCTCCTAACACACCACCGGAAATTCGTTCAATGTACACCGGGCCTTCTACCGGCTCACCCGAGATCATACTGGTTGCGGTGAGATCTCCAATAGACTCCACCGTAGTAATGAGGTACAGCAGCGCCATGGGCAGTACATAGGGCCAGGCTACTGCAAAGCCGTAGCGAAACGGAATGGGCGGTGTCACCAGATCCAACTGGCCAATAGCGGTAATGTCTATGACGCCCAGAAACAACGCCACAACGTAGCCAACCATCATGCCCAGAAAGATAGAGCCCATGCGAAACCACACGTTCTTACTGCGGTTGAACACCACAATGCCCACAAGCACGATCCCGGCAAGCATAAGGTGCTGCGCGGAGGCAAAGGCCTCGGGCCTGTTGTTCATGAGCCAGGTACCGCCACCAACGTCGCGAATGCCAACACTAATGAGGTTGATTCCAATCAGCAGTACAACGGTACCACTGACAATTGGGGTGATTATTCTTCTGAGGTATGGAATAAAGCGGCTGAAAATCATCTCTACCGGCGAGGTAATGAGACATGTACCAATAATGGCCGCCATTACCTGGGCGTCGCTGCCTCCCCTGCCCCGGATGTAGAAACCCATAGCAATGATCGTTGCCAGAAAGGTAAAACTTGTACCCTGAATAGATAGCAGTCCGGACCCCACCGGGCCAAACCTGCGGATCTGGATAAAGGTGGCGACTCCAGACACCAGGAGCGACATCGACACCAGGTACCCCGCCATAGAGGCCTCGAATCCGAGTGCACCAGAAATAACAATAGCCGGCGTCACAATTCCAATGAAGATGGCAGCCAGGTGTTGAAGGGCGGCAACCATGGCTTTGGCGCGGGGCGGCCGGTCTTCAAGTTTGAAGATCAGTTCGGTAGCAGGGCTGAGATGTCTGTCGCTCATGTTTCCTCCGGTGGTGTTGCAGCTGGCTCCACGGCTATCCGCAGCTCGCGCTACCGCCAGCTGCGGTTACGGCGCAAGTTTATCCACACGCTCCCAGAGCTTGGCAGCCTGGACGCGGGTCTCGGCGTAGATCTCGGCAGTATCAAACGGGAACTGCCCTTCCTCGTACACAAGCTTCCCATGAACCAACACGGTACGTGTAATGGAGGCATCCATGCCAAATGCAAAATGCCCGGCAATGTTCTCCGGCAGCAGTGGCGTTGGCGGGTCATACTCCGCAATGACGATGTCGGCAGCATAGCCCGGCTCCAACAAGCCGTACTTACCCCCAAAGTTGCGTTCCAGGATTCGGTTTCCGGCGGCAAGCGCCTTAAGGAAATCTCCCGGCCACCACGGGCCGCCAGCGTCCTTGTGTTTGAAGAACGCGTGCTTGAGCTCGGTAAACATGTCACCGCCCATACCGTCGCTGCCTAGTGCCAGATTTTTGTACTCCGGGAGTCGCGTGTTGTAGCCGACATGGTTGTTCATGTTGCTACGGGCGTTGTGTACCAGGAAGGTGTCCCGCTCGTTTATGAGTTCTGCTTCTGCCGAACTCAGATGCACCGCGTGCACCAGAATGCTACGCGGCCCCAACAGCCCAAACCTGTCCAGACGTGGGGCGATGTCTTCGCTGTAGGTGACATGCGAGTGACTTACGTCGTACGCGTCCTCACCCACATGCAGGTGCAGGCCGCGTCCGGTGGACTTCATTGCGTCGGAGATTGCCTCCAGTCCTTCATCCGGCAGGGTACAGGGCGCGTGCCCGCCTATGTGAGACTCAAAGAGTCCAGCCGAGGTTCCGGCGGCCTTCTCCGCATCTAAGGACTTGGCAAAGCGGATGTTCTCCTGCACACCGGCAAGCATATCCTGCCTGCCGCATCTGTCGCTTACCTCGTAGCAGCTGGCACCCCGGATACCTACCTGCTCAAAAGCCTGTTTAAGGACATCTAAAGATCCGTCAATAAAGTTTGGACTGGCATGATGATCAATAACAGCGGTTGTGCCAGCGCGAATTGCGTCAAGGTTACAGACCAGGGCCGAGGCACGGAGACTCGGCGCATCTATGGCACGGTCAAGGCGCCACCAGAGGTTTTTCAGAATACTCATGAAGTCCGGCGTAGGCCCAATGTGCGCCATGATGCCGCGGGCCAACCCGGAGTAGTAATGATGGTGACTGCAAACAATGCCCGGGTACACCAGCCGTCCGGCGGCATCTATGACTTTACCAGGGTTTGCGTCCGCACCGGCGTCGGGGCCGACCGCCTTGATTGTAGAACCATCTATAAGGATGTTCATGTTAGTGCGGATGCGCGGTGGGTCAAACTCCAGCGCGGTGGCGTTTTTTATCAGTATCATCGCATCTCCTCCAGTTCACCAAATAGTTGCGGTTGATCACGGTTCAGCAGTGCAAAGAGCCGCTCAAACTGCGCTTCACGGTCGGTGCCACCCGGCTCGGTTATGCGGGTAGTAACTCCGTCTGCCTCTATCAGCCAGCCGTCGTTGCTGCTGCTTTCAAACTCGGCCCGCGAACTGAAGATTGTCGGCTTGCTCAGATACGGCGCGCCCTCTTCCCAGGGACAGAACTGCGCGCAGTTGCCACACTCGTTACAGTAGGCATCTATATGCACAATCTGAAACGGGTCCCGGAAGAGATCCTCGGTAGCGGTAGGAACCGCGATATTGGCCCGGTTCGGGCAGACCTCAACACACTTGTTGCAGACATAACTACACTCAAGGCAGCGGTTGTACTCGGTTGCGG
>PXEI01000074.1 GCA_003564775.1 Spirochaetaceae bacterium | reverse complement strand
ACTGTTCGTGCTCATGCATCAGTTTGGACTACCGCTCCCCGCCGACCCCGGTACCAGCTTGCCGGTGTTCCAAAGCGTTGGGGCCGATATCGGCGATGAACAATCAATTACCGCCTCACTTTCTACCTTCTCAGGGCACATACGTGCCATTTCCGATATCCTCGCCGATGCTGGAGATCAAAGCCTTGTGCTCCTTGATGAACTTGGTGCGGGCACCGATCCAGAAGACGGGGCCTCCCTCGCCACCGCGTTGCTTGAGCACTTTATTGAGGTGGGTTCGCTATGCATTCTAACGACCCATCTTGGTGCACTCAAAAGCCTGGCGTTCACGCATACCGCGGTTCGCAACGCTTCAATGGAGTACGACCAAGCAGCGCTCGCGCCGACATTTCGTGTTGTCCCGGGTGTCCCAGGCAGCAGTCATGCGCTGGAGATTGCAGCCCGTAGCGGTTTACCCACCACCATTGTGCAACGTGCTGAGAAAATTCGCAAAGAAGGCCGCACCGAGCTCGACCACGTCATAGCGGACGTCTTATCGTTGCGAGAAAAAACCCGTAAAGAAAGCGAGCTGGCCGAGTCCGAGCGTGCTCGGTATCAGTCCTTATCCGAGGCCGTGCATGAACGGGAGCGAAAACTCGAACGACGGGAACTTGAGCTCCGCACAGGCCGAGTTGCCGAGCTTGAAGAGTTTGCGGCAGAGTCACGTCGGCGCCTTGAGCAACTCATCCGTGAACTGCGTGAAGCCGAGATAACCAAGGAAAAGACCGTGGAGGCCAGTCGCTTTGCCGCAGAAACCCAGGCAAGAATTAAGGAAGAACAGCAAGCCAACCAACAACGAGACATCGAACTTCTAAAATACGAACGAGCACAACCAGTCGCGGATCAGCAGGAGCAGGGGCCCACACCACCTCTATCCCCGGGGCTTACTGTTCGGTTGCTACCCGATGACAAGCAGGGAGTTCTTGTGCGCAAGAACCGAGACGGTACCTGGATTGTTTCAGTTGGAGCCCTCCGGCTCACGTATAGTGCCGAGCAGCTCCAGGCCTTGAACCCCAGCAGCCCTAAGCCGCGCAGCAGTTCGAAAAAAGCGGTTCCTGCGTACGAGTACGACAGTGGCGCGGCGAGCAGCTTGCGGGCGTTTACCGAGATCGACCTGCGTGGCAGAACACTGAATGAAGCCATAGCCGAGCTGGAGCACCAGCTGGACGCGTGCCTGGTCGCCGGTCTCAACTCGTTTTCGGTGATTCATGGTGTAGGAGAAGGGGTGCTCCAGAAAGGGATCCGCTCTTATCTGCATGAGCGACCCGAGGTAGAGGAGGTTTCGTACGCGCGGCCTGAGCAGGGAGGGTTCGGAAAGAGCATCGTTGGACTGAAAAATACCTCATGATTACTATTCACTAAGGAAAGAAACGATGAAAAATGGACGATTACGGGTTGCGCCATCCGCACTTATACCTTACCATCCTGCCAAGGTGTTGAGAAAGTTCCATGTATTTGCGGTGGCCGTGTTTGGAGTAGCCCTTTTGACACTGCTCAGCGGCTGTATAGATATTGAAAGCAACCTAACGTTCTCAGACTCGGAGACCGGTACGGTTGAGTTCCGTTACCGCATGTACACCGAGTTGTATCGTGCGACCGCGCTTGAAGGCGACCCATCCGAACCCATGTTTCCGGTTCTGGAGTCGGATTTCGAACGGCTCACCCGGTTGCATCCCGACCTGCAGCTCGTACGGTACCGTCAAACTGAAGCGGAGAATCATGTAAATATCACTGTAACTCTTGCTTTTCAGAGTATAGACGGGCTGAACTTTGCGTTTGGAGGGGGCGATGTCGTCACGGTTCAGACAATAGACGACAGTGTTGTGATAACCCAACAGTTCGGTAAAGACAGCTCTCCTCTGGGTGCGGATTCCACAGCACCTTATGGTTCGGCGGACGAGGTTTTTGGAGAACTCGTAAGTGGCTACCGTTTCCTCACACGTATTAGCGCTCCCGCAGACCTGAGTCAGGTAGAACCCGCACATGCAGCCAAGGGCGCACGTGCCGCCGAACTTGAGCTTCCGCTTTCTCGTCTTCTGGATGTACAACAACCAATTATCCTTGAGATTGCATGGTGAGACTTCATGGGGCAACTTTTGACGGAGTACGCCGAACCCGACGAACACAAGCTTGATTAATGGAATGGCGTCGGCTATTATGCCGTAACGTTCGTAACAATACACACCAAATCAGAAGAAGGAAGACGCCGTATGGATGTCCAACTGAAAGAAATTATTGAGAAGATCAAGTCTGAAGGCGTTCAGAACGCTGAGGCACGAGCTTCCGAGATCATTGCCGAGGCCGAGTCCAAGGCCCAGGAGATCACTGCAGCAGCCGAGAAAGATGCGGCTGCAATCAAGCAGAAAGCTGAGCAAGAAGCAGCAAAGCGCGAAGAGTCGGGCAAAAACGCCCTTTCGCAGGCTGGCCGCGACTTGCTTATCAAGGTAGAGGCGCAGCTGCAGGCTCAGTTTGAGGCAATAATTGCCGCTTCGGTTGACGAAGCTTTTACATCGGCAACTCTTGAGTCCGCCGTTGTTGAGGTTGTCAAATCCTGGTCTGCAGGCAACACCGCAGAACTCGACGTCTTGCTTCCCGAGTCAGAATACACCAAGATTGAGCAAGGCCTACGCTCTAAGCTGGCTGCAGAGCTCAAGGCAGGCCTCGAGATCAAGCCATTCCAGGATCTTGATTCCGGCTTCCAGGTATCGGAAAAGGATGGGGCCGCCTATTATGACTTCTCTGCCGCGGGTATCGCCGAGGTGCTGGTTCGGTTCTTGAATCCCCGGCTGGCGGAACTCTTAAAGAACGCAGCCGAGACACGCTAACTCACCCGGACCTGTAGCTTCATACACCACCGGAGGAGGAACCCGTGAGTCAGTACATTTATACAGTTGCGAGTCTTCCCACACCGCATTTTGAAAGTGACAGCTTCCTCAGCATTGAGGAATTTCTTGAGATCTGTCGTCGCTTCATGGGAGAGCGTGACTATGCGGAGTTGGAATCGGCCGTAGTTCCGCTGAATACCGAGCAAGAACCAGGTAATGCCGTACTTGCCGAGTGGCACCGGCGGAAACGAGGCCTGCAAAACCAGATGGCGATCCTTCGCGCTGGCAAGAAAGAGCAGAGTGCGGACAAGCATTTACGTCCAGACGCGGACGGCCGTCTGCACATTGAACTGCCAGGCGTCCTGGAAGCCGCGCGAGCAGCCGTGCAGGAACACTCACCTCTACGCGCCGAGGAAGTCCTGCTGCGGTGGGAATGGAACCTCCTTGATGAGCTCGAAGTTGGTCATTTCTTCGATCTTGAACGGCTCATCACTTACTATTTACGTCTACAAGTTCTGAGTCGAAAAGCACGCTTCAACAGGCCCGACGGTGAGAAACGCTTTAATGAAGTGTACGAAGGCGTGAGCCGCGGCTTCTATGGCTCGGAGGATACTACGAAACCGGAGAATAACACATGACGAAAACACGCGGAAAGGTTGTCGGCGTTAACGGCAACATGGTTAGCGCCGAGGTCGACGGCAACATCTCCCTCAACGAGGTTGGCTATGTCGTGCTTGGCGACAAGAAACTCAAGGCAGAGGTGATTCGGATTCGCGGAAACCGTGCCGAACTTCAGGTATTTGAGATGACACGCGGCATTGGTGTAGGAGACGATGTTGAGTTCACCGGCGAGCTGCTTGCGGTTGAACTCGGCCCTGGTCTGCTGAGCATGATCTACGACGGTCTGCAGAACCCCTTGCCCGAACTTGCCGAACAATGTGGGTTCTTCCTCGAGCGTGGGGTGTATCTGCCCGCGCTTAACAGGACCACGAAATGGAAGTTTACGCCAAAGGCAAAAGCCGGAGACAAGGTCACCGCCGCCGACACACTCGGCACCGTGCCCGAGGGTATCTTTGAACACCGAATCATGGTGCCTTTTGACATGACCGAGACCTACACTGTCAAGTCTATTGTTTCCGAGGGCGAGTACACGGTTGAAGATCAGGTAGTTGAGATCGAAGACAGCAAGGGAAGTGTCTCTAAGCTCACCATGAAGTTTGAGTGGCCGGTAAAACGGGCAATCAGCAACTATGAAGAACGCCTCAAAACAGGCGAGCAAATGGTTACTAAGTTGCGCATTGTAGATACCTTCATTCCGGTCTCACTGGGTGGAACCTACTGTATTCCGGGTCCTTTTGGGGCCGGAAAGACGGTTATGCAGCAGATCACCAGCCGTAATGCAGAGGTCGATATCGTAATTATCGCCGCCTGTGGTGAACGTGCCGGTGAGGTTGTTGAAACCTTGCGTGAGTTTCCTGAACTAACCGACCCACGAACCGGGCGCACGCTGATGGAACGCACCGTTATTATCTGTAACACCAGCTCAATGCCGGTTGCCGCACGTGAGGCTTCGGTCTACACCGCAGTAACCCTTGCTGAGTATTACCGCCAGATGGGACTGCATGTACTGGTACTGGCCGACTCTACTTCACGCTGGGCACAGGCCATGCGTGAGATGTCCGGCCGTCTGGAAGAGATTCCGGGTGAGGAAGCATTTCCTGCCTATCTTGAGTCGGTTATTGCTGGCTTCTATGAGCGATCCGGTCTGGTGCGGCTTAAGGACGGAAGCAAAGGCTCGGT
>PXEI01000141.1 GCA_003564775.1 Spirochaetaceae bacterium | reverse complement strand
GTGGATATTGGCGTAGATGCCGGTGACCCGGTGCTTATGCTCATAGACACTCCGACAATTGACATTGAGGACTGGGATCTACGAATCACCCTGTTGGATGAAGAAACCATGACCTCCGTCTTGCCCGAGATGATGGAGGACGGCTACTCTGTGTGGGGTATGTCGGCCGGACCGGAGTCTACTCTGTGGGTACTCTACCTTATGGAGAACAACCGTGATCAAGCGCGCCCACTCAACCTCAGCGTCCACGGTCTTGAAAGGGAAGGCCTCAGTGCAGGACTTGAGGACGATATCTTAGGCGGCTGGATTCCTTGGGGTCATTTCATAACCCCAGATGGCCGTTACATACATTACACCAGGTAAATCTCCAATCAAGATTACCTCACGGAGCACAGCGGCATGAGCGACACACCACAGGGCGAGATCAACGCAGAAACAACCGGGAACGCAGCTGAGGGCGGCGCTAAGGACTTCATTCGTACCTTTATAGATGAAGACCTTGCCACAGGTCGATATACCCACGTGCACACCCGTTTCCCGCCCGAGCCAAACGGCTACCTGCATATTGGGCACGCAAAGTCTATCTGCCTTAATTTTGGCATTGCAGGTGACTACCAGGGAAAATGCAACCTGCGCTTTGACGACACCAACCCGGCCAAGGAAGAAACCGAGTACGTGGACTCCATTAAGGACGATATCCGCTGGCTTGGTTTTGACTGGGGTGAGAGCGAGTTCTATGCCTCAGACTACTTTGATCAACTCTTTGACTGGGCCAAACAGCTCATAGGCAAGGGCTTAGCCTACGTGGACAGCCTCTCACCAGATGAGATCCGCGCCCACCGCGGCACCCCAACCGAGGCCGGACGCAACAGCCCTTTTCGGGACCGGACTGTAGAGGAAAACATCTCGATGTTTGAGGCAATGCGCGCCGGTGAGTACCCGGACGGCGCCCATGTCCTGCGCGCAAAGATTGACATGGCGCACCCCAACATCAACATGCGTGACCCCACCATGTACCGCATTCGCCGCGCTCATCACCACCGCACCGGCGACACCTGGTGCATCTACCCAACCTACGACTGGGCGCACGGACAAAGTGACTCTATTGAAGGCATAACCCACTCTATCTGTACCCTGGAGTTTGAAAACCACCGTCCGCTCTACGACTGGTTTCTAGAGAAGCTGGAGGTCTACCGCCCACGGCAAATTGAGTTTGCCCGGCTGAACCTCAGTTACACCCTCATGAGCAAGCGCCGGTTGCTTGAACTGGTCAAGGAAGGCCATGTCTCTGGCTGGGACGACCCCCGCATGCCCACCATCTGTGGCCTCCGCCGCCGCGGCTTTACCCCGCAGGCGCTCCGCGCCTTTGCCCGGGGCATTGGTGTAGCAAAACGGGACAGCATGATCGATGTCGCCTTCCTTGAGTTCTGCCTGCGTGAAGATCTCAACACAGCCGCCGAACGGCGCATGTTGGTACTGAACCCACTTAAGGTGGTGCTCACTAATTATCCCGAACAGCAGGAAGAGTGGTTTGAGGCCGATAACAACCCGGAAGACGCCGCCGCAGGGCACCGCAAGATCCCGTTCAGCCGCGAGCTCTACATAGAGCAGGACGACTTCATGGAAGACCCACCCAAGAAGTACTTCCGGCTCTCTCCCGGCAAGGAGATCCGGCTCAAGCATGCGTACTACATTACCTGTGACGAGGTCATTAAGGACGCCGCCGGGAATGTGGTGGAGCTGCGCTGCAGCTACGACCCAGAGTCCCGCGGAGGCGGCACACCGGACGGCCGCAAGGTCAAAGGCACCTCCCACTGGGTCAGCGCCGCACACGCGGTAGACAGCGAGGTACGGCTCTACGACCGCCTCTTCTCGGTAGAAGACCCGGCCGACACCGCCGAGGGACAGGACTGGCGCGATCTCATAAACAAGGACTCATGCGAGGTCCTCACCGGCTGCAAAGCCGAGCCCGCCCTGGCCCAAGCAGCCCCCGAGACCGTGTTCCAGTTCCTCCGCCAGGGTTACTTCGTAGCCGACCGCCGCGACCACACCCCCGAACACCCAGTCTTCAACCGCGCCGTCGGCCTCCGCGACACCTGGGCCAAGGTGCAGAAGAACGGCTAAAGCCCGCCCTGCTGGCAGCTGTCACCGCAGCGGGGCAGCCGGGCGGCAGGCGCACTGCTATGCGATTACATCAACACCGTACTCACGGAAGACCGCGTCGCTGCTCATGATCGGTACTCGCTCTAGTATCCCCTGCGCGATAATCAGCCTATCAAAGGGATCTCGATGTATCTTCGGCAGGTCAAGCAACGCTGCCGTATGCGAATAGCGGATCGGGAGCAACTCAATACCGTTACGGTGAATGTGTTCATCCAGGAAATTCTGGGCGTCGCCGGGCAGCTGTAGCTTTCCATTGGCAACCTTGATGAAAATTTCCCAAACACTTGCCATGCTGAGTAATGGTTGGTTGCGTTGATCGGTGAAAGCGACTCGCATTCCGGCCGTAAGCCGTGGGTCGTCGGCCAAGATCCAGAGAAAGGCATGGGTGTCGAGTAGCACCTTCGACATCAGAGATACTCACCAAACTCTTCCGGAGTCTCGTCGAAGTCAGGCGCAATAACAATGCGTCCGCGCGCCGAGCCAATTACTCGAGAACTCTGCTCCTGCTCAACAGGTACTAGGCGCACAAGCGGCTTGTTACGGCGAGCAATAATGACCTCCTCTCCGGAGAGGGCATCTTCTATAAGTCGCGACAACTGGGCCTTCGCTTCGTGAACTTTAACAACACTCATTGTAAAATCATACAATGACCATATTAGTTGGTCAAGTTCTATTCAGATTCGAGAGGGGAAGGGTGCTCGCAAAACATGCTGTAGGCAAGAAGAACGGCTAAAGCCCGCAGCTGTCACCGCTGCCGGGCAGCCGGGCGGCAGGCGCACTAACCATAGCTCCGCGTACCGGACAAATCTGCAATTCAATTGCATATTTGTCCGGTACGCTGTATACTTACCCTATGATTGCTCGAGACTCACTTGCAACCCTCCGGCGACTGGAGGCCGGGTTCCCTATCATCGGCATCACCGGGCCTCGACAATCGGGCAAGACCACCTTGGCACGTGCTGTGTGGCCGGATAGACCCTACGTATCACTTGAGGATCCTGATTCCCGCGAGTACGCGGAAAGCGACCCTCGAGCATTCTTATCCGAGTTCAACGGCGGCGTTATCCTGGATGAGGTACAACGAGTTCCAAAACTCTTCTCATACCTCCAGGCAGTAGCGGATTCGCCTGGCCCCATGGGCCGAATAATTCTGACCGGCTCACAGCAATTCGATCTACGAGCCGGTATCACTCAGTCACTCGCTGGCCGTGTTGCATTGCTCAGCCTTCTCCCCTTCTCGGTCTCTGAGCTACACAATGCCGGGTGCCTGGCCAATAGCCCAAAGGCCGCCCTTTTCTCCGGGTTTTACCCTCCACTGTATGACCGTCCTGTCGAGCCACGAGACTGGTTTCCGGCTTACATGGCCACGTATCTTGAACGTGACCTACATCAGATCCTACAGGTTCGTGATCTACGCACCTTCCAAGTGTTTCTCAAACTGTGTGCTGCCCGCACCGGCAGCATTCTGAACCTGTCTTCGTTGGCGCTTGACTGCGGAGTCAGTACCAATACCGCGAAGGCATGGATCTCAGTGCTTGAGGCGAGCTACATTATTCACCTGCTTTCTCCACACCATCGTAACTTCAATAAACGGCTAACGAAGTCCCCCAAACTATTCTTTTTTGACACAGGCCTTGCAGCGTATCTGTTGGGCATTGAAACGCCGGAACAACTCTGGGCGCACCCAATGCGAGGTGGACTTTTTGAAACCTATGTGGTGTCCGAACTCCTGAAGCAACGCTACAACGACGGAAGGCGGTCTAACCTCTACTTCTGGCGTGACCGTACCGGGCATGAGGTCGATGTCATCATTGAGAACTCGTCGCAACTACTCCCGGTAGAGATCAAGTCTGGCGCCACCATTCAACCCGAGTTCTTTTCAAACCTGCGATACTGGAGTGAACTTGCCGGGAACGAGGCTGGACCGGCACGTGTGGTGTATGCAGGCGACAGCAAACAGACACGCCGGGATATTGAGGTGCTTCCTTGGAATCAGATAGGTGTCGAGTAGCACCATCATCCTACGATGGCCATCTGGGTTGAACAAGTTCTATTCAGCTTCGAGAGGGGAAGAGTGCTCGCAAAACATGCTGTAGGCAAAATGATATCATAATGATATCACTTTGCCCCTATACTGCGTGGGCAAAAGAGTTGCGCAACAGGTGCGCGGGGCGCCACGCTCTGCCTGGGAGCTCGGGGACCCACCGGCCCGGGGCCCCGGGGGCGGCCCCGGGGCCTACGCCGCGGCCTAGGCCTGGGCCTCGCGGTCGGACTTGCGTGAGGCAATAGCGTTCTCAAGGGCGGGGATCACGAACAGGGACAGGAAGGTGGCGGTGACCAGGCCGCCAATGGCGACCACGCCCATGGGTTGGCGCAGCTCCACGCCGGCGGCGCCGATGCCAAGGGCCAGCGGGAGCATACCAAGTATGGTGGCGGTGTTGGCCATGATAATGGGCTTGAGTTTGGTCGGCGCCGCTTCTATGAGGGCCTGACGTACGCCCATGCCGCGCCGCTGCAGTTGGTTGGCGTAGTCCAGAATAAGAAT
>PXEI01000124.1 GCA_003564775.1 Spirochaetaceae bacterium | reverse complement strand
CGGCGTACGCCTCGGCGATATCGGGACGCGACTCGGCGTGAGCCGCAGGATCATTTCGACCGGCCGCCTTGAGGGCCGCCTCGTGCGCATTAATAACCGGCTGGTCTTCTGCATGGAAAGCACAGGGCAGTCCGGTTTCTTTTATGAGGCGCAACGCCCGGTGCAGTTCACCTGGGTCAGGAATAGCCAAGCCTTCAAAGGCTTCCTTGCGGTTCGACGGTGCATCGTGGAGAAAGATCTTGAACGCAACTGCTCCCATCTCTGCCATTTCCAACAGGCGTGGTTTATCCAGGTTACCCGGCCCAGCAAAGAGCGCCACATCGACACGCGCAGACTCTTCCACCAGACGCATGCGATCCGCCAGCACTTCCGGAGTTGAGCAGCACGGCGTCGTGATTGGCATCTCAAAAATAGTCGTTACGCCACCAGCAGCCGCAGCCGCGGTTCCCGAGGAAAAGTCTTCCCGATCTGGTCGTTCCGGAGCTCGACAGTGAAAGTGAGCGTCAATGACTCCCGGCAGCATCATTAGTCCCCGGGCATCAACTACCTCTCGGGCATCAGGAGCGCTGCCCGGCGCGGCCAGTATTGCTATCGAGCCGTCCTTAATGCCTATATCGGCCAGGAAACGGCCTCGTGGTCCGACGACCTCTGCATTAATGATACTAGTATCCAACATAGTTAAACGCTCCTTGTGCTCATGTTAAGTCGCACCCATCATAGTGTGTCACCATCTGTTGTCAAGAGTTCGCTTGACCGATGAGCGACAAGGAGAAGCAGGCGGAGTATAGATACTCACCGAATTATGCATGAAAATCCAGTCAGCAGACCTAAACTGGGTACAACGTGGATTTTTATGTGTCACGGCCTTCAGTATATCTTGACCATTATAGTAATCATCGATACCGTTTATTTAAATAAGGGGGTGCGAAATGCACAAGAAAAATTTTTCGATGTCATTGATTTCTATTCTATTGGTTATGGCCATTGGTGCAATGCCGCTGTTTGCCCGTGGCGGTCAGGAGGCAGCCGTTGACGGACGCCCGGAGGTTAAGGTAGCCAGTAATGTGCAGATACCTTTGCGAATCTACTTTGAAGGTTCCGATATCAAGGGGTACGAGTACGAAATATACAGTGAAGCTCTCAACCGGGCCGGGTACAATACCTACGTGGTAGATGTAGCGTTCGCCGGTATCTTCGCTGGACTCCAAGCCGATAAATGGAGCATCGCTGCATCTAATGTCTTCATCACCTCCGTCAGGGCAGAAGAGATGGACTTCAGTGACCCTTATCTTGAGGCTTCGGATGTGATCATGGTTCGAAATGACGGCTCCATCAACAGTCTCTCCGACCTCCGCGGAAAGGTTGTCGGAACCGAAGTCGGTACAACGCAGGCCGCTTACGCAGAAAGCCTGAATGCGCAGTATGGAAGTTTTGAAATCCGCGGTTTTGAGGATATCGAGACACAGATCATGGATCTGGAAATTGGGCGAATAGATGCCCTTACCCTGGGACAGCCCACCGCTTCGGTGTACATCCAGGAGCGCGGTGGCTTTGAGATTCTGGCTCAAAGCGATAACAACTTCATGATCGGGGCTTTTTTCCGAAAGGGAGATCCGCTTCGGGACGAGTTCAACGCTGCCCTGAACGAGATGAAGCAGGACGGCACAACCGCGGCCCTGTACAGGAAATACTTCGGTACCGACGCCCCGGCAGGCTCAGCACCGGTCCATATTTTCGAACAGCCCTACGTTCCGCAACGTTAATCACAATTACGGGCCGGAGTGGGGTGCTTGTCACAACTACCCCACTCCGGCTGCGTTGCGTATTTCCACGCGCATTCATTCTGATTAATCTGTTCTAACCAACCTGAACGGGAGGATTTCAATGGAGAGCCCGCTATGCTGAGTACCGAAATCCGCCAGTGGGGAACACGGTTCGGTCACCTGCCGTGGTATCGCAGATACGAGTTTCTATTTCCTGCACTGGTAGTGCTTCTGGTTGCCGTCGGCTTCTTTATGCCCCCTGAAGGAAGACCCGAGCAGTTCTTTGACGGTGCAACAATTCTCCTGGCCTTTGTTTCATTTCTTGCCCTGGTCCTGATTGTAATTACAGATCGGGAGAAGCCGGTCCTTCTGAAACGAGCAGCCAGTCTATCACTCATCGCCCTCTTTTTTTTGTTGTTCTACCGCTACAGCGGTACGCAGTGGGACCGTGTTCGTCACCAGTTTTTCAACCTGCAAGCGTTAGAAGGCGTCTGGCCAATGTACCTTACCGGACTTCGCTTCACCCTGCAGCTTTCGGTGGTGGCAGCGCTGGCATCAATAGGACTGGGCCTTGTTTTAGGAATTCTCAGATCCCTGCGCAACCCGGTACTCGAGTTATTTATTGGATTCTATATTGATTTTTTTCGCGCGATGCCTCTGATCGTGAGCATGGTCGTGGTGTTCTACGCGTTACCATTTCTCGGAATAAACCTGAGCGCGTTCTGGTCCGCGGCGACATCGCTCATTCTCATGAACTCCGCATTCCAGGCAGAAATTTTTCGGGCTGGCATAGAAAGCATTCCCAAGCGCCAGATTGAAGCAGCCAAGGCGCTCGGACTGGGGCCCATGAAAACAATGCGCCTTGTGGTTCTGCCTCAGGCAACTCGCATTATTCTACCGCCGCTTTCCAACAATCTTGTGAGCCTTGTAAAAGACACTGCGGTGGCTTATGTCATCACATATCCGGAGTTACTGACCCAGGCTCGTCACGCTGTTATCTGGAAAAGAAATCCGACGCCACTGATCTTTTCCATGTTCATCTATTTGGCAACCCTGTTGCCGCTTACCAGGTACACCCGTTTCCTGGAAAAGAGGAGTAAACGATGGGTAAAGCGGTAGAAACCGACAAGCAACCGATCATTCAGGTCACCGATCTCCACAAGTACTTCAGCACCCTTCATGTTCTGAAAGGGATCACGACCGAGGTGTACAGAGGGGAAGTGGTGTCCATTATGGGGCCCTCCGGCAGCGGAAAAAGCACCTTCCTCCGATGCCTGAACAGGCTGGAAGAGCCCACGTCCGGTAGCATCAAGATCGACGGGGAAGAGATCGTAGACCACAAGGTAGACATCAATATGATCCGCCGTGACATAGGTATGGTTTTTCAGGACTATAACCTCTTTCCACACCTCTCAGTAATACAGAATGTCACGCTCGCTCCGGTTCACGTGCGGGGAACAAAATACAAAGACGCCGAAGAAATTGGAATGAAACTCCTGGAACGAGTCGGCGTTGGCGAGAAAGCCAAGGAATTCCCATCCAATCTCTCCGGTGGGCAGCAACAACGTGTTGCCATTGCCCGCTCCCTTGCAATGCATCCAAAGATTATGTTCTTTGACGAGCCAACCTCGGCACTCGACCCCGAGATGATTCGTGAGGTGCTGGACGTCATGCGTGACCTGGCGGAGTCCGGGATGACAATGGTCGTAGTAAGCCACGAGCTTGGATTCATCCGTGAAGCGTCAAGTAGAATATTCGTTCTTGAGAATGGATCCATTATTGAAGAAGGTGATCCGGACGCAATCTTCAACAACGCTCAACAGGAACGGACAAAGAAGTTCCTCAGTATGATCATCTGATTCTGGGAGAAGACAAACGTGATACGATCAACAATTGTCCGACTGAACAGTAGGTACGGCCACCTGCCCTGGCACCGCAGGTACGAATTCATCGGAGTTTTTCTGTCGCTTTACATTATCTACGCGTTGTTCCTCATGCCCCCTGCCCCGCTTGGGGTGTTTAACGTTTTCGAACTGGTTGTGACCACGCTTATGTACGTGGCGCTGCTCGCCACCATTCAAACGGATCGTGAAAAGCCGTACTGGCTCAAAAACATAGTGGCGGTAGGATTCTTTGTTGTGCTCGGCTGGTTGTTCTTTCACTACTCCGATGCGCGCTGGGCAGAACTGAACCGCTATTTCTTTAACTGGTCTATCATGGCGCGGGGTGAGTTTCTTGGTTCGTCAGCAGCTGCATCCAACAACTGGCAGCTCATGTTCCGTGGATTGTGGATTGCTCTGCAGATATTCGGGTACTCGCTGGTGCTGTGCACAATTCTGGCCCTGGTGCTGGCCGTTATCAGGAGCATTGTAAACGATGTGTTGTTTAACTTCTTCATCGACGCGTATATAGACCTTTTTCGGTCCGCGCCTCCCATAGCGTTGCTCCTCATAGTTTACTTTTCCCTGCCGTACTCCGGAATCGTACTCTCACCCTTCGCCACGGGAGTCCTGACGCTGACGCTCATAGAAGCGGCGTACCTCTGCGAGGTGTTCCGTTCCGGAATTGAGTCGATCCACAAGAACCAGATCGAGTCGGGCCGCGCTTTGGGACTTACGTCCCTGAAAACCATGCGTCTGATCGTCCTGCCCCAGGCAAGCAGAGTAGTGCTTCCACCGTATACCAACCGAATGATCGGGCTGATGAAGCGCACCGCCGAGTGCTCAGTGATTGCAATTCCGGAGATACTGCAGACCGCACGGCAAGTTCAGTCCTGGTACGCCAACGCAACGCCCTTGATTATTGGCGCGGCAATGTACATGCTGGTACTTTTCCCCATGACGAAGTTCTCCTCGTACCTCGAAAGTACGCGAAGGCGAGCATAACCTGAAAGTGTTTCAAGAGTTTTTCAACCAGGAAAGGAGATTGATATGAGTGTACTGATTACCGG
>PXEI01000429.1 GCA_003564775.1 Spirochaetaceae bacterium | reverse complement strand
GCTTAAAGCCTCTCCGTTGGAGGTGATCGCCCACGAATTTTTGAGTATGGCGATCCAGGCGACGCCTGCGGAATCCTTTGGCACAGGGGACATACAAGTTCAGCGACACATCTATCAGGACCCCGACCAACCGAAGCGTTGGGTGGTTTTATTGAGTGTGGAATTGGTCGGGGAGGAAGGTGAGGATGCCAAAGCACCGGCCTACACCGGCAAAGCCATGGCGCGTGGAGTGTATGAAGTGCATGAGAGTTATCAAGGCGATGCCGAACGTCTCATCCGTATCACCGGAGCCTCCATGCTCTATGGCGCCATCCGTGAAATGATTTCCACCTTCACCAGCCGCTCCGCAAATGGGCTGGTGACGCTTCCGTCGATTTCATTCTTTGAGGAGGTTGAGAAAGGATGACATCTGACCCGACGCGGCAGACAAGCCTCTGATCCCTCACCTACCCGTATCGCTCCTGCTTGATAAACTTTAACATCCTGACCTCTGACCTCTAACCTCTACCCTCTACCCTCTACCCTCTTCTTGCGCCGAAGCCGCATTCCCCGCTTGACTTTGCTGATCATACTGATTCGATTCCTCCATTGTGACGCGGCGGCAAGGTGTCCCGGAAGCAAAAGGGCTGTTTTTGCGGCGGCGGGTTCCGGAACCTCGCATGAACATGAAAAGAAGCCGGTTTTGTGTAAACATACAGTATCTCCACCTCCAAAGACTTGAAAACCCCGTGGTGACGGGCTATGATTCCAATAACAACCTGAAGAAAACATAATTCCACACAAAAGGGCTGATTATGCCAAGCACAACTGAAATTATACATGGTGCGGAATCCCTGCCCGTGGAGGAACGCATGCTCGTTGTTGATTCTCTGTTGCGGTCCCTGAACCCGCCCGATCCCGAAATGGACCGGAAATGGGCTGCGGTCGCAAAACGCCGGCTCAATGAGCTTCATTTAGGCAAGGTGAAGGCGGTTTCTGGAGACGAAGTATTCGAAAAGATACGCCTGCGATTCACCGGATGATGTTTGACTTTCATCCAGAAGCGGAAGAGGAATTTGTCGAAGCGGTTTCGTATTACGAAAGCTGCGATATCGGTTTGGGACTCGATTTTGCCAGGGAGATCCACACCGCCATCCGAAATGCCGTGGAGTATCCGGCGATGGGTGCAGAGATGGAAAAAGGAATTCGCCGAAGCCTCGTTCACCGCTTCCCTTTCGGGATTTTGTACAGCATACAACCCGACAGAATCTTCATCCTTTCGGTGATGCACCTTCACCGCGAGCCGGATTACTGGAAGCAGAGAATCAAAACCTGACATCTGACCTCCAACCTCTGACCTCTCCCAATATCCCTTATACCTTATCCCTTATCCGTTATCCGCGGCGAAGCCGCATTCCCCGCTTGACTTTGCTCTGCATTTTGATTCGATTCCCCCATCTTGACGCGGCTGCGAGGATTCCCGGATGCAAATGGGAGGTTTTACGGCTTTGGGTTGCGGAATATCGCATAAACATGAGAAGAAGCTGGTTTTCAAAATCCGAAATTGTCTTTCCCCAATCGGATACTTTAAATGAGTTCTAAAAACACAAAATATCGTGGGCAGACGTTTTCCCCGTTCTGCGGTTGAAATTTCATATGCCCTCCTTTAGATTGAACATATGACTGACACACTTCAAATCGAACAGATGACCCGGTCGGAAAAGCTTCAGGCCATGGAAGCCCTTTGGTCCTCTTTATCCACACCGGAGAATGACATGGTGTCCCCGGACTGGCATGCGGATACCCTTCGGGAAACCAAAGAGCGAGTGGATCGTGGTGAGGAGCGGATTCAGGATTGGGACACGGCCAAGAACGAGTTGCGGTCACGATTCGGATGAAGATCAAAATCCTGGTCTCTGCCGTCGCTGACCTTATGGACGGACGCATGTTTTACGAGAAACAAGGGGAAGGAGTGGGGGATTATTTTTTTGACGCCCTCTTCTCGGACATTGATTCCCTTGTCCTGTATGCGGGGATACACCATAAATTTCACGGGTACCATCGAGTGCTCGCCAAAAGGTTTCCGTATGCGGTGTACTATACCCTTGAGAAGGATGTGGTGCTGGTTTGGCGCGTGCTTGATCTCCGCCAAGACCCCGAAAAACTCCGGAAATCCCTTGAAGCAAGGCGAAATCCATAACGTATTCCCCCACCTCTGACCTCCAACCCGCCGCGGCGGGCAAGCCTCTGACCTCTCCCCTTATCCTTTATCCCTTCTCCTTTATCCGCGGCGAAGCCGCAATCCCTCTTGACTTTCCCCGGCAGGTTGATTCGATTTCCCCATCGTGACCCGGCTGCAAGGAGTCCCGGATGCAAACGGGAGATTTTGCGGCGGCGGGTTCAAGAAATCTAGGAAAATCCTCTTGGAACGACGTTTTCTCATAATGAATATAGCCTCCCTATTTGAGCAATGGAGAATCACGAAGAGACCGGATCAGTCATGGGGTTTATCGTGGTTCCTTGCGTATGAGTTTTGCAAACGGTTCTATGCATCTCACGGTTTGGTCCCTTGGGTCATAAACCACGACGGTATGGGCTACTACGGAATCGCCATTTCACAGCTTCCATGCGGGGTCAACGGCATGGGAGAGAATATTCTTGGCCGCTTTACGATCGGTGGCGATGTCGAGAACTGGCGAACTGGAGGAGCTGGGGATCATGGCTGCCCGCTGATGGAGATGTGCGCAAAAGGAGTTTCGACAGAAGAATTGGTTCTGTCCTCCATCTCCCATTTCGACATCCCAGTGTTACCTGAAAAGACACATTACAATTGCCGACACAAGCGCTGGGGTGCATCCTACGAACTCTGTTTTGAGATCGCAACGCTTGTGGCGCTTCGCTATGAAGCCGACGAAATCGCGATATGGAACCACCCGGCACATACCAGGATGGGGGTGGCCGATGATACAGAACGACATATGAAAGAGCACCCCGGCGCTTTCCTGTTTGTGTCTGGTGAAAATAGCCTTTGTGTTACTGGAGATGGTCGTATCCTCTGTAAAGGGGGGCTCAACCTTTGGCATGAGTATATGCGAGGAAAATCACCAACGGTATTTTCAGACTTGATCATCCAGAAACTGTTCAATCAAGAAGAGATAGAATATGGTAAAGCAGACAAGAGCATCTAAGCAGATTGGCGACTTCGGCGAGGGACTCGTCACATATGCCTTGATACGTAAGGGATTTGAGGTCGCCTGTGTCGACCATGTCGGAGCCGATCTGATTGCGGAGAAGAACGGATCCCGGTTTGCAATCTCTGTAAAGACACGACTCTTCAAGAGTGCTTCAAAAGAAAGTTTGGCTTTCGTCGTTGAGAAACAACACTTGAATAAGCTGGAGTACTTCGCACAGCAGTTCGGAATGATCCCCCTGTTTGCCCTGACCATCTGTATCGCTGATGAGACAGGCATACACCTTTTGATGTCCCGCACGGACCATATTCGTGAACAACTCCCCGAGGTGAAGCACGGCTATGCTTTGCGTTTTGCCAAAACAACCCGACAGAAGCTTTTTGAACAGCCCTTCATTGACTATTCCCTCTGGGCGCAAGAAACCATCGGGGAAAAGGACTTTGTCTAACGACCCTTTCTTGTCACCCATGTTAGGGTATGCGGCATGTCGGGCCGAAGGTCCGAGCCGATATCAGCCCAGTCCGGGCATGGGGTCCGCGTGAGCGGAACCCCTGGCCGGGCTGGGTTCCCGGTATTTATATTACACGGATGCGGGCCGTAGGTCCGCACAGATTACCGGGGCAAAGGCGCGTAAGTGATTTGCGCGGACCTTCGGCCCGCGTGTTTGGTGGTGGTGACGCGAACCCAGCCCGCCACCGGGCCTTCAGCCCGGAGGCGGACTGGGCTGATATTGGCTCGGACCTTCGGCCCGAAGAAAGGGGCGGGTGTCCGGGTGTCGTATCCGATCTGTTGCGAGTCGGAATACCGTATTTTTCACAGGCAGAGCCGAAAATGGGGGTGGACCGGGGGCGGGGGGCGTGGTAGGAGGGAGGGACGATGATGACAGTAAACGTTTTTTCGATTTTTGAGGGGTTTCGGCCTTGGGTTTGCCTGGTTTTCCGGGGGGCTTGCTGATGCCGACGTTGGATTGGATTGGGAAGGATGCGGTCATCCGGCATCATAAGGAGGTGCCGTTTCGGTTGCTGGAGCCGGATGCGGGGCTGTCGGCGGGGAATGGGGACGGGAATCTGATTGTGCAGGGGGACAATCTTCATGCGCTGAAGGCGCTGCTTCCGAAGTATGCGGGGCGGGTGAAGTGCATCTATATCGATCCGCCATTCAATAACCGGAACCTCTGGAGCCATGTTTGATATGGACAAAGAACATTTCGAGCTGTGTCTGCATGAATTATGCGTCAATCTCACGGAATTCATTGAAAAGAATGGTGTTTTCCAGAGTTCCGCGGATTTTGAGGAGCATTCCCGGCGGGAGTTGGGCGAATTTGCTTTATGGGAAAATGGGAGGGCAACCCGATGTGCGCTGGGCGGATTACGGGAAATCCATTGTGCATGTCCGCACATCGCACGTTCCCCGATTCGAAGTGGAAATCGGGGCCGAGAACAGGCTGTTTGACAAAATGGAGACTGAATATGATCACTTCGCCAGTCTGCCGGAAGATGGAAAAATGGAGATCATACGTGCCTATGCGAGAGGTCGGCTGAAGG
>PXEI01000485.1 GCA_003564775.1 Spirochaetaceae bacterium | reverse complement strand
TTCCTCATGCATAGTCACTATTGAACCCACCAGTGAGCGTACCATACGCCACAGAAAGCCTGTCGCCACGACTCGAAACACCACAAACCGGCCTTCGGGGTAAAAACCAGCCGAACTCACGCAGCGAACCGTACTCTTCACCTCTGCAGTTCGTACGGCAAACCCTGCAAAGTCGTGCTCACCAACCACCATCCCGGCTAGTCGGTTCATGCGACGTAGATCAAGGCTGCCAGGAAAGGCCCATGCGTAGCGATCGTAGCATGGATCAGCAACCGTGGCAGGAAGAATATAGTATCGATATTCGCGTGAAAGCGCATCATAACGGGCGTGAAAATCTGCCGAGACTTCGCTACAGGCTGTTACCCGAACGTCGCGCGGCAGCAGCGAGTTAATAGCGGCCGGATACTTCTGGAGCGGAATGGATTCTATCCTAGAGCGAAATCCTACACGCTGTCCTACCGCATGCACACCGGTATCGGTTCGACCGGCTGGAATGACTGTGGTGCGCTCTCCATGACGTTTGCTGAGCGCCTGTTCCAGTACACCCTGTACGGTTCGCCCAGAGGCCTGAATCTGCCAGCCGTTGAACTCGGTACCGTCATACGACAACGTAAGAAGGAGGTTGCGCTCATGCATCAGGGTTCTCAGGATCCGTGTCGGTTGAGCCTAACTCCTTGGCAATCTGCTCATATACATCGCGCGCGTTATCTAGAATTGCGGCAGGCTTTTCCTTGGACGCGCGCCCCATGCCAAAAATTCGGGCAATGGTGCGCTTGGCTCGATTCAGTGCAACGTGGCGTTTCTCCGGGTCGGTAGTTGGACCATACCTATACTCTAACATCCCGGTTACGTAGAGAACGCCGTCATAGCCGTAGTTCTTGTCCAGATCCGGTCCCAGGTGCCCGCCAGCGGTAAGTTTCTCTTTACCCGTCTGCTCCAACTCAATGGCATGGGCATAAAAGAACCGTGCTTTCCTGTAAAACACGCGTGCCAGGTAGTCGTAGTTTTCGCTGGGGTGTCTTTTGTGCATATCGCTGGCCACCCATGCGGCTCGCAAACAACACAAGCCCTTTTTGAAGGTTGGTGAGACATCCTTGTGAAAGTGCTCGTAACACAGGGTCGCAAGATAGTAGGACGCCAGGCCCTCTTTGAGCTGCCGGGGTGAGCTGAAGTCCAGGGGTGGTAGAATCTTCTCCACCTGATCTCTGCGTTCGTCGTATTTTTCATTCAGCAGCTCGGCCGTTTCGGGCCGTACCGTGCCAAAGTCCGGCGCAAAGGCCGCATAATAACAATGGGGACACACAACCACAGGATAGATCAGCGGGTGAATAGTACCGTATTTCTGGGACGGTTCGTAGGTGCGCCGTAACTCATGGGTAAGCTTTCCGGCAATAAGCCGGCCGCGCCCTGTGCGCATTTCTTCACGGTAAAAGTCCTTGTCACACACTGGACATTTGGTGGCCTTCTTCTGGAAAAATGTAATGCTCGACTCGCCGTCCATAGCCTCTTCTCCTTAGGCAGTCCTGTCACAAAACATACCTGTCACTGCTCACGAGTCTCAATCACTACCATTGCCAGGGCGTGTTCGCGTTCATGACTCATAGAGAGATGCACTCGCCAGGCGCCAGACCGCTGCAACGCCGCGGCGGCTGTACCGTGCAGGAACATCTCAGGCTTCCCGTGTGCATCGTTCCGTACCTGTATATCCTTAAGGCGAATGCCACGCATCCCGGTCCCCAGTGCTTTGCCGTACGCCTCCTTTGCTGCGAAACGTGCAGCCAGGGATAGAACGGCCGCGTCACCCCGCGAGCGGATATCGGCTAGCTCTGCCGGGTAGAAGTAGCGGTTTAGAATCTCGGGCTTGTCCAACCAGACCTGCATGCGAGCAACCTCAACTACATCGATCCCAATTCCGTGAATCACTTAGGCATTACTCCGTCACGCTCAGCTCTATGACCATTGGCTCATACCGCAGGACCAGGAACCCGGCGGGCAGAACCGGTCTCGTCGACAGCTCGTAAATGCCGGGAGCGTCAATGTCGGAAGCGTCAACGATGAGTTGCATATCCGAGGGCGAAAGTCCCTCCAGCTCCTGTCCCCCACCTTGCAGACGAATAATTCCTGTCTCCAGCTCCGACTCAATTTGCAGTTCCGGCGAAAGGTTGAGGATCACCACCTCAATCTGGTCAAAAGTGGTCAACACCACGGACTCATCAATTGAGGCGCGAAACTCTACAATCTCACCCCCTGGAATGCTCACCAGGGTGCTGGGCCGGGTAAGCCGCACCTGGACTACGAAGTCCTCGGTTCGACCAGCAACATTTATTTCCTCGGTGGGTATAGACTCCAAACCGGCAACACGCTCACGAGGCCCTGTCACCAGAACCTGAGACGGATTCAGCACATAGCTTCCCAGTTGGTATCCTGGTGGTGGATAGCCGGAAATGTTTGGTACTATATCGACCTCGCGCGTTATCCGCTCGCCAAGACGCACCGTAACGTGCAACGGTTCAACTCCTATTTCAAGCGGATCAACACCCAGCGCCGCGCCGAGCTTCTGCACCTGAACAGGAACCCGAAATGCACCCTCGGCAGAATGACCGCTCAGATCAGCAAACACGTCAAGATCCTGTTCCGAAATGCGGAAGATCTCATCCGGCTCACCTCGGATTGTCAACCGAACACGGTCTGCGAAGGGGGCAGCCGGGACATAGCCGCCCGGTAGTTCGAGTCTCAAGGGTACACTCAGGTCACGGCTTTCAAGCCGAGAGTAGTTGTGGAACAGTACCAGCACCACTGCAGCTGCAATTGACAACACCTTTGCAGGCCAGTTCTTGCGAGCACGAGAAAGCAACAGACTAATCTTCAAAGGCAGTCACCTCCTCCTGTTTCAGATCAGTAATACTGGCAATATTCAGAAGGTCCATTAAACGCGCACGAACTTCATCAGTACCCAGGTCGTAATAGAGATTGCCGTCATAAGCCAGCGAAACCGCGCCGGTTTCCTCGGACACCACCAGGACTACTGCATCTGACTCCTCTACCAAACCAAGGGCCGCCCTGTGTCGAGTCCCGAAGCTTCTTCGAATATCGACTTGATCCGAAAGCGGAAGCAAGCACCCAGCAGCCACCATCTTGCTGCCCTCGATAATGACTGCGCCGTCATGGAGAGCCGTATTAAACCCGAATATCGACATAAGCAGTTGATTCGATATATCCGAATCGAGGCGGGTCCCGGTCTCTATGACACCCTTCTGACCAACCTGGCGTACGAACGCTATGAGAGCTCCCCTCTTTCGAACCGAGAGAGCCTCGGCCGCATGCACAACCGCGTCAAGTTGGTTGGTCTTGGAGGTCTCGGTGAACTGTAACCATCGGCCCTGTCCAATTCGGGTAAAGATCTTCCTGAGCTCGGGTTGAAAAATAATAGCAATACCAATAACCAGGGACGGCGCAACAATATTGAGCAACCACAACAGCGTACGAAGATCCAGCACATACGCGGTGGCATAGGTAAGACCGACGAATACCCCACCCCGTACAAGTTGCACGGCACGCGTTTGCACAAGAATCTGGTAGCCTTTATAGAACAAAAACGCGAGTAACAGAATATCAAGCGCTGGCAGTACGTAACCGCGCAGCAGCCAAATGTCGGTAAACCAGTTCACCTATCGCTCTCCCCTGGGGAGGACAAAGACAGTCCCACTCTTAGAGCATCGACAGTTTCCGCGACGTCATGAACTCTCAATATTTCGGCACCGTGGCTGGCAGCATACAGCGTGACTGCCAAGCTGGCGGCCAGTCGGCCTTCTACAGGTCTGGCCTTACCATGTTTGTCTGCCAACAGTGCACCAAGAAAAGACTTGCGAGAATGACCGATAAGGATTGGAAACCCCGACGCTCGCAAGCGAGGGATCTCCCTGAGAACGGAAATGTTGTCTTCCAGTCGCTTTGCAAACCCGATACCCGGATCAAGAATGATCGCGTTATCAGGCACACCGGCCTTACGGGCAAGCTCAATGGCAGGTTGGAGCTCGTTGAGGATCTCACCGACGGCATCCTGATAGAACGGGGAGTCTTGCATAGTCGCGGGCGTACCACGCATATGCATCAGTACCAAGGCCGCTCCGTGCTCAGCAGCAACCTCGGCCTTCTCCGGGTCTTCGTTCAAAGCAGAGATGTCGTTTATGATGTCCGCTCCGACAAGCACGGCGCGCCGCGCTACCTCGGACTTTCGTGTATCAACTGATATTGGGATCTCGGAAAAGGCCCGAACTTCCTGTACTACCGGGAGTACACGCTCAAGTTCAATGTGAAGAGAAACAGGATCACTACCGGGGCGGCTCGATTCTCCGCCGATATCCAGGATGTCGGCACCGGAGCGTATCATTTCGCGAGCCTGATTTACCGCGGTCGCCAGAGACTCGGCCCTGCCGCCCGGAAAAAAAGAGTCTGGTGTACAGTTGAGTATGCCCATGACCAGCGGAGTACTTCCGATGGAGAGGGTTCTC
Source organism: Spirochaetaceae bacterium (assembly GCA_003564775.1). GTDB lineage: Bacteria > Spirochaetota > Spirochaetia > DSM-27196 > SLAA01 > SLAA01. Next base: position 203 of record PXEI01000485.1, on the reverse strand, counting down.
ATACGAGGTAGTGGAATAGTCGTCATACGAACCTGCCGGCCGATTGGGTTGAGTTTTCAGTCCCTCGGGCCGGATTCACAGTATCAAAACACCGACGAAATGATCAACGCGCCGGCAGGCTAAACACCGGATCTGGTGACCGGTTACGGACTGAAAGCGGCTGCCTGCCAGAGGCAGGACAGCCTGATCTTTCATAGATGAGG
>PXEI01000281.1 GCA_003564775.1 Spirochaetaceae bacterium | reverse complement strand
GGGCTTTAGCCATAGTTGCAGTTTCATCAGAAAACGAGCCTGTGGGCATCGGTATGCTGGATCGCACCGGAGAGGTTTTGCTTTGCTATGTCTTGCCAGAAGTTCTCGGTCAAGGCGTCGGTCACAGCTTACTTCGCGCGATGTTGCGAGCGGCAGAGGATTGGAAGCTCAAACGAGTGTTCCTTGAAAGTACCGAAACCGCGAGAGCGTTCTACTTACGCAACGGCTTTGAACCCGAAGGTGAGCCGGTTTTGGCAGGCGGTCTATGGGGGTATCCCATGCAACGACGAGTAACCTCTAACAATGGCGTCGAGCGGACGGCGGGGACGCATGGTGGCGCTTCGCGGTAAGCTCGGTAGGGACGCCGCTCACGCCCAGCGTTATGCCACTCGCCACAGGAAGAGGAGTACAGGTTGATGTCTCTGTGGTTTTGTCGCGCAGTGCCGCTGGTGTTGTTCGTTGTTTTGATATCAGGTTGTAATGGTGGTTCATCGGATGGTGGGGCGCCATCGATCACCGGTGTAGAATTTAGTAATGATCCCGGTTGGCATCAGGGTGGGCTCGAACACAACGGCCTGATGCGTGTTTTTCGGTACTACGTGCCAGAGAACGTGCCGGAAACGGCCCCGACTGTTTTATTGCTCCATGGTGGCACTCAAAGCATGGACACCATCTTCAGCTCCAACGCTGGAGGGACGGAAGAATGGGAGACTTTGGCGGAAGAGGAAAAAATCGTATTGCTTGTTCCCAATGGCACAGATCCCGCCACTGGCAATCATACCGGTGATAATCAGTTCTGGAACGATTGCCGGATGCCGGGAACCGTAAATGGCCCGCAATCAATGTCGGATGATGTTGGGTTCCTCATGAAGCTGGGTGAATTAGCCGAATTGCAGTTACCCGTCGACCCTGATCGATTCTACGTAACTGGTTCCTCTAACGGTGGGCAGATGGCTTTTCGCTTGGCGATTGAGCGTCCTGAAAGGGTTTCGGCGATTGCTGTTTTTATCGCAAATATGCCCGTTGAGAGTGAGTGTCCCGCACCGTCGACTCCTGTGCCGGTTTTTTTATTGAATGGGACCGAAGATCCCATAACTCCATACGACGGCGGGGATGCAGATGGACGTGGACCTTTTGTCTCTGCGCCAGGGTCTCGGGATATTTGGGTTGGCGTTAATAATGCCGATCCGAGCAGTCGATTGGTCACGGAGATTGAAGATATTGATCCGAATGACGGGAGCCATGTAATTTGCGAAGACGATCCTCCTGGAAGCAGTGGAGCACCGGTTCGGTTTTGCCGTGTTGAGGGGGGCGGGCATACTATGCCAACGATCGAGCATCCGATTCGAGCATTTGTTGAAGCCATTCTAGGTCCACAAAATCGCGATGTGGAAGGAGCGCGTCTAGCATGGCAATTTCTTCAGCGTCATGGCAAGTAATCATTGGCCGGGTTCGGCATAACCAGTGCAGGCAAGGGACGCTCCTGACGTCGCGCCCCTGCTGCAGGCGTTAGCTATCGGAATTGAAGCCTATGCAGCTACCTTCAAGTTACGTGTTAGACAGAGAAGCTATTAAGCTCAATGCCTATAGGCTGATCTGCCATTTCTACGCGAATAAGGAAATTTCTAGGCACACAGATCCTGACGCGAGAGATGACGCTATCGCGAAGCTTGAGGATAACTATTTTTTCCGGGAAATAAGTAGACTGTTATTGGAAGTAGCTATTTCAACTCGTGTCCTAGATGATCAAATGAAGAAACTGAGTGAAGAATCAGAACTAAGAGCGTCGTATGATGAAGCAATGAAAGAAGTAAATCGTCGCTACAACTGCATGATGTTTGACGAAATGAATTTGCGAGAAGTGTGTAACAAAATTATTCATGCAGAAGTTGTTGAGCCACATATCCAAGAATCGGAAGATGGTGGGCACGAAATAGATAGTTACAATTGGCTGGGCTGGTCAGAGGCGGTCGAGCATTCGGGAGAGAACGACATTCCAGAGCCAGACCCGATCAAATGGATGCACCTCACGAACAATATACGCCTCGGAGGAAAACACCGAGGCAATCAATGGTGGCATCTGCTTGAGGTGCCAACTTTTGTAGGAGCAATCGGTGAGTTGCTCGCATAAAAAGCTAACAAGGCAAATTCACTCGGACGGCAAAAAGCGCCGCTCCTTCGTCGCTCTGCTTTTTGCCGCCGGTGATTTGCGGCGTTATGAGTAAGTACATGAAGATACGTAAAGCTCAGTTACATGACTCCGAGGTTTTAGCTGCCTTATGTATTACTGTTTGGATCGATACATACTGCTTTGAAGGAATTGAGCCAGCACACGCAAGCTATGTTTTGACGGAATTCACCCCAGAGAAGCTAAGTAAACGGATAGAAAGCAAAGCAGTTTATGTTGCAGAGCTTGGCGATTTAATAGTTGGTGTTTCTGTTCTAGATGAGGAAACATTTGAGATAGAAACGCTCTATGTATTGCCTCGGTTTACTGGAAAGGGTGCTGGTAGACTATTAATCTCAGAGCTCAAGAAACATACTTCTTCTGGTCTTTTCTTAACCTGCTGGGAAGGAAATATGGGAGCTCGAGAATTTTATGGTAAGTTAGGTTTTGTTGAATCTGGTGAAGCATTTTTTGAACTAGACGGCAAAAGAATTAGAAACGTTGAGCTTAGGAACTCATAACAAGAACAGGCAAGTGAAGCCAAAAATGCGGCGCACCTGCTGTAGTCGTTATGCATATGTCTGAAGTAGTTGTGGTACGAGAACACAGATCAAATTACCCGAATCCGGTCAGTTTTGAAGCCGGAGATAGGCTTTTGGTTGAAGAAAGGGATACGGAATATCCCGGCTGGGTGAAGGTTACCGACAGAAAAGGCCTGGTCGGTTGGGCACCGCTCGAATACATAGAGCTAACTGAAAATGGTGCTAGCGGAATTGCGATTAAATTCTACTCAGCGAGAGAGTTGGACGTCGATCCAGGTGAACGGCTCAGCGTCAAGTATGAGCACTGCCAATGGTGCTGGGTGGAGCACAAAGGTAAAGGTGCAGGCTGGGTGCCAAGTGAGTGCCTCGGCAATGCATAACCAAGCAATCAACTACGCGCCTGCGGCGCCGGACGCTCGTCCCTCGCGCCGCTTATTGCGAACGTTATGGGTCAGCAAATGCACTTCCAACACATTAACTTCAGCAAAAGCATGGAACTCTGCGTGCAGTTTAGACGAGACTCTTTCCAGTCCAGCTTTCCTGGCACAGACGAATGGAAGAGACATTGGGACGAAGGGGAATACCGAAGGTGGATCATAGAGCATGCAGCGAAATTCCCAGACGGTGTGCTTCATGCAGTCGATGGCGAAGAAATCATCGGTCAGTTGGAGTTCGCCTACCCTGAAGATGTCGGTCATGTAAACTTGTTTTACCTTAAACCGGATATGCGAGGTGTGGGTCATGGTGCCGCCCTGCAAGAGCATGCGGCATCCATCCTTCGTGCCAAGGGCTGCTCTGCTGCCACGCTCAGGGTGAGTCCGACGAATGAGCGCGCCGTCAGGTTCTATACCAGGCATGGCTGGGTAGGTCTCGGCCCAGACCCAAAGTATCCACAGGTCCATGTTTACAGAATTCAATTATAACCAAGGCAGGCATGCCGACGCCGCAAGCGTCGCGTGTGCTGCCGGTCGTAATACCAGATAAGGACCTCGGATGAGCCTGAAAGATCACTTTGAACTGCTGGCCACTTATAACCAGTGGATGAACTCGAAGGCTTATGCGGCTGCCGAGCAACTCTCTGCGACAGATTTGGTGAAAGACCGTGGAGCCTTTTTTGGCTCCATCCTGGGAACTCTGAACCACATCCTCGTTGGCGATACCATTTGGCTCAAACGTTTTGCTACTCATCCGTCCTGCCTGAACTCATTGCGGGAGGTCGCTGACATTAAAAGTCCTGAGAGCCTAGATCAGATGCTCTTTGAAGACCTTGATATCCTATCTGAGCAGCGAATCTGGCTGGATCGACAGATTATAAACTGGACAGCCGAGTTATCCGAAGGTGATCTGGATTTCGTCCTCAGCTACCGCAACACCAAAGGGGTTGCTGCCAATAAACGATATTCGAGCCTGGTACTTCATTTCTTTAACCATCAGACTCATCACCGAGGGCAAGTCTCTACTTTGCTATCACAGGCAGGCGTGGATATTGGGGTTACTGACCTATTGGCCCAGATCCCGGAGGAGACTCATGTATAACCAGCCGCTGTTGCCGGACAATGAACCTACCCTGATAAAACGGACACCTCAACATGACATCGAGGTGTCCCATGGCCAAGTCCAACCTGGCAAAGAAAACCCGGCAGTACAGTCTCGACTTCAAACGAAAAACGGTTGAAATGACCTTCAACCCGGAAGTCCTGATCAAGGACGTCGCAGAGCGCATGGACATCCATCCGTTCATGCTGTCACGATGGCGCAAGGAATATAGAGAAGGCCTGCTGAAGCCTTCACGGAGACGCAAAACCGTGGTCCCTAAACCCCGCAAGCCCAAGCCTGAACTCAAGGATACCGAAGTGGCACCCGAGACAGTGCGTATTCTGGCGAAGATGAACGGTCATTCTGGTTGAACGTGAACACCTGATTTCCCGGCGCATCACTCAGTCTGTTTTTCTACTCGGGTGTTCACGTTCGGTCAATTCGTTTTCTCTCTTACGCATGGATTCTCCTC
>PXEI01000432.1 GCA_003564775.1 Spirochaetaceae bacterium | reverse complement strand
CTGCAGCCGCAGGCTGCACATTCGCGGGGTCTCGGCCGTAGCGCTAGAAGCCGCGACTTGCGCCACCACCGCCGGATCCACCGCCACCAAAGCCCCCGAACCTCCGCCCACCGGAGCCAGCGCCAAAGCCTGTAGAGCTCCTGCCGCGGGTTGCTGCACCAAAACCACCACCATAATAGCCGCGTCGTCCGGCGCCAAGAAACAGCAAAGGCCAGAGGAAGCGCCCACCGACTACCGAAATCACCATGAGCACCCAGAGTAACTCGGCAATGGAGTCCAAAGGCGTAGCCCCCGAGCCTGCACGACCGCTCTGTGGTGTGCGGGCACCATGCGCCGCTAAGTCTACCCCGTACTCCTCGGCAATGTACCCTGCCAATCCCTGGACTCCGCCCAGCATACCGGCGCCCCAGTTCCCCTCGCGGAAACTGGGAAGTACCATTTCATCAAGGATTGCACCGACACGGCCATCTGGGAGTATACCTTCCAGGCCGTAGCCAACCTCGATACGCACCTCCCGTTCCTGCATCGCAAGGATTAGGATTGCACCGGAGTCATCAACCGAAGAACCAACACCCCAGCTCTCGGCAAGAGCCACTCCAAACTGCTCAATGGAGCCAAAGGGCTCATAGCTGGGCACCGTAACCACCGCGATCTCGGCACCCGTAGCCGCCCGAACCGCATCAATGACGGCATCTATCTGAGCCGTATCCTCGGGCGAGATCAGCCCGACAAAGTCGTTGACATAGCCTGTGGGGCGTGGAAGTTGCTGTGCTGTGAGCACTGGAGAGGCTATCACTAACAGTACAAACGCAATGCGGGCCAGACGCGCCGCTGGGCCTGTACTCCCCGTACGGGCCAACCGCGCCCGGGGTGAGCCTTGAGCATTCACCGACATCAGCTATCCACCTCAAGTGCATCTATCACCGCTATCAGGTGCTCAAGCCTCGGAAGCAACTCGGAAACCAGTTGCACCGGATCTCCCCCGCTCCCCTCGCGAAGGCGCAACAAGCTCAGAAAGGGGCCAGACTGCAGTTCGTAGACAGTATTCACCTGCTCTATGAGCTCAGAGTACTCTGTTGGCACCTCCTCAACTCCACGCAGGCGGAGCAGGCCCCGGAAAATTGCCGCCATAGATCCGGTCCAGGACTTGAGTTCCGCCGCCAGAAGCCGCTTTCTGCCCCGTGCAGCAAGCACAAGCTGTCGCAGTGATATGAGAGCGCCACGCAGTTGGTGCTCAAGCTCATGTCTGAGATTCCGGTGCGAAAACTGCACGTGCTCGGTTGGATCTGCACCAAACAGGACCTTGTGGCGAGCGATAATGTCCATGTACTCCATAGGGAAAACGTCGGCCGACGCAGCAAACTCTGCAGTTGTCAAAATGAGCGGAGTGACTTTGTGCTTTTTGAGGAAACCCTTACCCTCTCGTCCCAAACGTTCTAGCGAGTCTGGGCTGCAGTTCTGCAGCAGAATAAGCAGATTGATGTCGGAGCTTTTGTGGCGAAAATTGCCAGCAACATAACTGCCGTACACCACAATCGAAGATAGATCCTCTCCGTACACCCGCCGAAAAAGATCCAGTATCCCTTGTTCAATGTCCTGTGTTGTACTCATCAGTCACCTCAATCGGATCATGCACGACTTTTGCTGAATGCACAATACGAGGCGTCACCGGATCCGGACGCTCCATACGCTCTCCGTGGAACTCTGCTCGGCCGCAATCGCTCTTCTTGTGTTTTCGCGCCGCTGCAGGTATCATAAGCCACTATGTTGGACCTACGTTTTATTGCAGAGAACCTCGACGAGGTGAAAGAGAACATTCGGCGGCGCAATGTGGAAGCCGACCCGGATCTAGTGGCAAGCCTCTACCGCGAACGCAGCGGCATTATTCAAGAGCTTGAGCAACTGCGCTCACGACGCAACGCTGTAGCAGCGGCCATGAAGGGCAAAATTGAGCATGAAGAGCGGACACGCCTGATAGAAGAGGGCAAGCAACTCAAGAGCGAGATACCAAGCCTTGAGTCCAGGCTCAGCGAGATTGAGACTCGGATGTATGCAGAGGCGGAAAGAATTCCAAACATGTCACATCCAGACGCTCCAACCGGCGCAGGTGAGGAGTCCAACACCGAGATCAAGCGGGTTGGGGAGCCGACCAGCTTTGATTTTGAACCAAAGGATCATGTGCAGCTTGGCCAGGATCTTGACCTCTTTGACTTTGACACCGCTACACGCGTCTCGGGCACCAAGTTCTACTACCTCAAGAACCAGGCCGTATTCCTGGAGCTGGCACTCTCGCGTTACGCCATGGAGGTACTCCAGGGTGAGGGCTTCACTCCAATGATCACCCCGGATATTGCCCGTGAGAGTGTTGTTTCCGGCATTGGATACAACCCACGCGGAAGTGAGTCGAACATCTACAACCTGGAAGACGGCGAGGGCTGTCTGGTTGGAACGGCCGAGATCCCCCTTGGCGGGTATTATGGCGGGCAAATCCTGAACGCCGAACAACTGCCTATTCGGCTTGCTGGCATTTCACACTGTTTTCGGCGCGAGGCAGGAGCTGCAGGGCAGTTCTCCAAGGGACTCTATCGGGTGCATCAGTTCACCAAGGTTGAGATGTTCGTCCTGACGCATCCTGACGAGTCAGAGGCGGAACTTGAACGGCTCCGTGGCCTGGAGGAACGCCTCTTTACCGAGCTTGAGATCCCATTCCGGGTGGTAGACACCTGTACCGGCGACCTTGGCGGCCCGGCCTATCGCAAGTATGACCTGGAGGCCTGGATGCCGGGGCGCGGTGAGTCCGGCGACTGGGGCGAGATTACCAGCACATCAAACTGCACCGACTACCAGTCCCGCCGACTGGGTGTACGTTTTCGTGACGGAGCCGACAAGCAGTTTGTCCATATGCTCAACGGTACGGCTATTGCTATCTCTCGTGCCTTGATTGCTCTCATTGAGAATCATCAACAGGCCGACGGCAGCATTAGAATTCCCAAACGGCTGGTTCCATACACCGGCTTTGACACAATTCCAGCACGGAAATCATGAACGCCCAGAAGGAGATTCGCGAACGGTTTGCGCACAGACCCGAGATAGTTGCCGAGATCGGTACTGCTCATGGGGGTGATCTGGACAAAGCGCGAGATCTCATTGCAGCTGCAGCTAATGCTGGCGCCGACACTGCAAAGTTCCAATGGGTAATTGCCGACGAGATTCTCCACCCGGCGGCCGGTGAGGTAGAACTGCCCGGTGGTTCCATCCCCCTGTATGAGCGCTTTCGCGAACTTGAGCGAGACGCTCGATTCTACGCTGCACTGCGTGAGTACTGTCGGGAACTGGACATTGGTTTTCTCTGTACCGCTTTTGGTTCCCGCTCTGCTGCCGGACTCATGGAACTAGGAGTTCGGCGCTTTAAGGTCGCGTCCCCGGAGCTTAATCACCTGCCGCTTCTTCACCAACTTGACCGGCGCAAACACCGTGTTATTCTCTCCACCGGTGTATCGTTACTTGCCGATATAGAACGTTCCGTGGCTTGTTTCTCCAAGGCCGAGCTCACACTCCTGCACTGCATCACCGCCTATCCTGCCCCGGAGCGAGAGTACAATCTTTCGGTGATTGGAGGACTCAGTTCGGTTTTCGGCGTCCCGGTTGGAGTGTCAGATCACTCGCTGGATCCGGTGCTGGTACCGACAATGGCGACCATTATGGGGGCACGGCTCATAGAAAAACACATCCGACCTGCATTGGTTGGTGATGGGCTAGATGACCGTATAGCATTGTCGCCACGCGAGTTTGCCCGAATGTGTGCTCGAGTACACACAACTTCAGACCGTTTGGCAACAGGCGGCTCAACTGTCAATGCCGAGATTGAAACGCTGAAAAGCGAGTTCGGCCGGGAGCGGGTAAAAGAGGTGCTTGGGAACGGGGTAAAGCGGTTAGCTGCGAGCGAGGTTAAGAACTGCGGTCGGTCCAACCGCTCACTCCATGCCATTGTTCATCTGGCCGCTGGCACTGCCATAACCGCCGAGAACACCGCGTTGCTCCGCACCGAACACCACCTGAGACCTGGCATGCCCCCTCACCAGGCGGAGCAGATGTACGGAGCGGTGCTCATACGCGATGTCCCGGCTGGTGAGGGTGTAACCTGCGAGGACCTCGTCCAGTTCACAGGCCACCCGTAGAACGCCCCTATGCCCGGGCATAGGGCATGAGCATAGGTCAGGCCTGGGCCGGGTTCTGCAGGAATCGACGCAGCACCAAGTTGAGAATGCCACCTTGCCGGTAGTACTCGACCTCAACCGGACTGTCAATTCGGCAGAGTGTCGTGAAGCTCGTGACCTTCCCGTCGGGAGACGTCGCGCTTACCTTGAGTTCCTGTCCCGGCGTCACATCTTCACTGAGCTCAATATCAAAGCTCTCGTTTCCGCTCAGCCCAAGCGAGGTGTAGTTCTCACCCGACACAAACTGAAGCGGTAGAATACCCATTCCTACCAGATTGCTGCGGTGAATGCGTTCATAACTCTCTGCAATAACTGCTCGGATCCCGAGGAGTTGAGTTCCTTTCGCCGCCCAGTCACGGCTTGAACCCATGCCGTAGTCTTTCCCGGCAAGTACAATGCCTGGCACTCCATCTTTGCGGTACCGCTGTCCAGCATCAAAAATGCTCATGACCTCACCACTCGGCTGATGAGTAGTGAAGCTGCCCTCGGTTCCCGGTGCCATTTT
>PXEI01000378.1 GCA_003564775.1 Spirochaetaceae bacterium | reverse complement strand
TTCTAGGCCGCTAAGCACCCGGAACCGGCTGGCCTTCCTCCGACATCGACTCTTATGATACGCTGTCAAATTATGCATACTACCGAAAAGCAGGTCCTACGGCTGGGTGTAGCTGGCCACGCCTTGGTTCACCTTTTTGAGGGCGTCACCCCGCCACTTATTCCGCTGCTTGCTCGTGAGTTCAATACCAGTTACCTGGCCCTCGGCGCAGTGGTTACCCTCTTTGGGTACCTTTTTGGTTTTGGATCAATCCCGGCGGGATACCTCACCGACCGCGTAGGCCCCCGCCGTCTCGTTAGTATCTATCTTGTCGGCGCCGGTGTAGTTTCGCTGTTGTTTCCTTTGTCGCGTACATTATGGATGTACGCGTTTTTCACCGCGCTCGTTGGGCTCTTTGCGAGCAGTTATCATGCTGCTGGCAACACCTTGATCAGCCGCACCGTGAATGAAAAGGGCAAGGCCTTTGGCATTCATGGAATAGCCGGGAGTATCGGTACCGCTCTGGTGCCCGCCCTTGCCGCCGGTTTAGCTGCCCTTGGGGGGTGGCGAGCTCCCCATCTGGTGTTTGGTGTGTTAAGTATTGGGCTGGGCGTTCTGTCCCTGCGGGTACCGGAAGCGTCTGCTACAACTGCCTCCCAGGACCCCACGTTGACCACTGCTACCACTTCTACCGCGCCTGCTACTCCTGTTCCGGTACCCAAAGCCAAGCGGTCGCTCGGACCTGTCCCAAAGCGCTACCTCGTGGCCTTCTGGTTGGGCACCGGCCTCTTCGGACTGGCCATGCGCGGAGTGCTTACCTTTCTTCCGGCATACCTTGGCGAGAGCTTTGCGTTGTTTGGAGAGGGAAATGGTATCGATATCGTCACGCTGGGCGGGCTGAGTGCCACGGTAGTACTGCTATCGGGTGCGGTGGGACAGTATCTTGGAGGAATTGCCGCGGACAAGTATAGCGGAGAGACCCTGTATGTACTGATTTTGCTCATGTCATCGCTGCTGCTGCCCTTCATGGCTCTGACTACCGGGTTTGCCCTCGTTGCCATTGGGGTTGTGTTTGCCCTTTTCGGTTTCGCAGTGCAGCCGGTACAGAACTTTTTGCTTGTCCGCTATGTCTATCCTGAGTCACATGGAAAGATGTTTGGCATCCACTTCTTCCTGGTCTTTGGCGTGGGCTCGGCCGGTGCAGTTGTGTCCGGATACCTGGCTGATGTATTTGGGCTGGCCTCGGTTTTTCTGGGCATGGGTCTTTTTTCGACGATTGCAACCTTATGCATTCTATACCTGCACCTGAGTGTTCGGGCCGAACTACCAGCAAGCTCGGTCTCTCCGACGGAGGTCTCCTGAACTATGCCTGAACTTCCTGAGGTAGAAAACACCGTTCGCGATTTGCAAGAGGCTGGCATCACTGGTAGTCGCGTTATAGAAGCTAAGGTCGCCTGGCCGCGCACTGTTGGTGGTGATTCGGATTCCTTTTGCAATCGAGTGCGGGGGCGTCAACTCACGGCGGTAAACCGCCGAGGCAAGTTCGTTGTGCTCGTCTTTGACGACGATCTCGTCGGACTACTTCATCTCCGTATGAGCGGCCGTCTGAGCATTGAGCCGTCCGAGAGCGCATCGGGCGCCTACGACCGTGTCACCCTGGTACTTGATTCCAGCCGAGAGTTGCGTTTTCACGATCCCCGCAAGTTTGGTCGCTTCTTGTTGCACAGCAGCACGGATGCCGAACGTATACTGGGACAGCTCGGAGTTGAGCCACTTGACCGGGAAGCGTTCTCGGTTGAATTCTTCAGCAGACAGCTTAAGGGCCGGCGGCGGCGGATAAAGCCTTTACTGCTTGACCAGCGAGTCGTGTCTGGACTTGGCAACATCTACGCCGATGAGAGCCTGTGGGAAGCTGGTATTCATCCTGCACGCACCGCCGCGTCGCTCCAGCAAGCTGAGATAGAGGCGCTGGTAGCGGCAATACCGAGGGTGCTTGAACGCGCCGTAGCGGCGGGGGGCACGAGCCTTGGTGCGGGGCATGGCAACCACCGACTCCCGTCAGGTAGAAGCACCGATGGTCAGAACGGACTACAGGTCTATGGCAAAGCCGGTACTGCATGCACTCGGTGCGGCGGAACAGTTGCCCGCCGTATACTTGCCCAGCGTTCTACACACTACTGTCCCCGCTGCCAACCCGAGGCCCGGATCCGGGGCGTTTTACTGGACATGGATGGCACCATGATCGAGACCGAACGCATCCTCATTCGCTCGTTTCAGCAAGCCGCTGCAGAGTGGGGCCTTCATTTGGCTTATGATGACCTGCTGGTTACCATAGGCAAGACGGCAGAAGTTTCACGGGAACTTCTTCGCGGCATTCTGGGTGAGGTGGTGAGTTTTGAAACCTGTAGCACGCGAGCCGAAGAGTTGGCGCTGGAAGCCATTGCAATCCAAGGCATTGCACGGCGGCCCGGTCTGGAAGAGTTTCTGGACGAGCTCACCCGCCAAGGTATTCCGCACGCCGTCGCAACATCCACTCACCGCCGCGAGGCTGAGTACATGTTGACACAGGCTGGCATCCGCGATCGGTTCAGCACCATGGTGTGCGGCGACGAGGTCAGCAGGGGCAAACCTGCGCCTGAAATCTATCAACGAGCGGCCGCACAACTCGGATTGGAAGCACGCGACTGCCTGGCAATTGAAGACTCCGAGCCGGGCGTCAGGGCCGCGGCCGCCGCGGGCGCTCACACGGTCCTTATTCCGGACCTGGTGCAACCAAGTACCAGAGCACGAGTTGCGGCAGCACGTGTCTGCACAACACTCGTGGAGGTCACCGCACTACTGCGAGACGGGTCTATCCTCTATGATGCTTAGCACTATCAGGGCAGAACGCCAGCACTGAAATGTGCTGGCGATAGAGCTTGCTTTGTCTGATGGCACTCTTCTATTCGAGCCGCTCGTCAGCGCCCTCTTCAATGCCTTCTTCCAACGTCTCTTCTGCCGGTTCGAAATCGGTTGGAGCGGGTTCGCATCCAAGTACGAGAAAGCCCATACTCCCTATCAACAGTAAGGTTGTAAAAATCGTCTTCATGGCAAAACCTCCTTGTTGGTTTTGAATTTAAGTTCTTAATGGAATGCCAAGGATCTGTCAGCGTTGTGTTAAGATCATGTTAAGCTCGATACATGTGCGGGCCATGAAGCTCGGAGCATTAGCTCAGCTATCGCCCCTCCTTTTCCTCGTTCTGTGTGTGCGTTATATTAGAGACGCATGCCAACTTATTTTCGCTACGCTTTAGTTTTGGTGGCGCTGATTCTTCAGGCGCCGGGTACAGCTCTTGGTATTCAGGAGCTTGAGCACAGTGCGCTCCAACTAACCGGGCCACAGTTTGATCCGTTGGGGGGCCTTTCCGAGTCCGCTGTTTCGGTAGAGGTCTATGAACACCGGCTTGGGACACCAGCCCCACTGGAACCGGTTGCCCGGCTGCAACGGAGCTCATCCGGCACAACCGAACACCGCAACATGGGCGAATCACCTCTATCCACACATGGCTCAACCCTTGTTCGGAACTACGACAACAACGGGCTCCTGCTTGAGGAGTACACAAGGGACGCGTCCGGAAGCACCCAACAACGCAAGGTCTTTCTCTACGATGAAATGGAACGGATCCAACAGGTAACCAACTACCAACGGCAAGACTCGATCGAAAGTGCTCTTGTGTTCCTGTATTCCGAGGATCTACTGGGTGAGGTTGCGGTGTACGAGGCAGACGGTAGACCTCGCTGGCGACGAGTGTATGACTACCCGGAGGAGAACGTTGTGACCTGGTCTCTGCTTCATGCTGACGGAAGGCTCCAACAGGCGGGAGAGTTTATCTACAACTCACAGAGAGCACTACAACAGCACCGGAGTCTGGATCAGGACCACCTTCTCACCGAGCTACGAAGGTTTGAGTATGACGAAGACAATCGTGTCGTCACGATATCGACATTTGACTCAAACAACGAACTGCTTGAGGAGTACAGCTTTGTCTATGACAAGGCAGGAAACCTGGTGCGCCGTGTCATTGACGACGCGAACGGTTATCCGGTTTCGGTCACGCGGTATCGGTATACCTACGACGAACACGGAAGTTGGACACGGGTAGACAAACTGCTTGTCGAGGCTCGCCTCGAACGCCCTTTTCAAGTTCTGCAGAGCGTACTCACGCGCGACATTACCTACCGGTCGTCGCACTAGATCGCTATCATAGGTCTTCATAGAAGGAGTGATTACGGTGTCACACATTTTTGTAGTTGAGGACAACACGCTCATTCGTGAAGGAATTCGCGACTATCTCGCAATTGAAGGAGATAAGGTTACCGAGTTCGACAGCGCCGCCGGTGTGGTAGCGGCCGTGCGTACAAGCGGCCCCGATCTTTTGATTCTGGATATTATGCTACCTGACGGTAATGGCCTGCGCCTTGCAAAGGAGATCAGAGAGTTCAGCGATGTACCGATCCTGTTCCTCACAGCTAAGGACACGGAATCGGACCGGATTACCGGGTTCGAGGTCGGTGGCGACGACTATGTTGTTAAGCCTTTCTCGCCGAAGGAGCTGGTTCTCCGCACCCGAGCGCTCCTCCGTCGTACGACCGACAGCACCTCGGAACACCTTCGCTGTAACCTCTTCATGTGTGATGGGCAGACCCTTCAGCTAGACGACACAACACACAAAGACCACCTCGACGAAACCGAGCTTCATCTCACGGTCTCCGAACGGCGAATCCTGC
>PXEI01000441.1 GCA_003564775.1 Spirochaetaceae bacterium | reverse complement strand
TTGAGAGCTTCTCTTCGAGCTGGATATCGAAATCCTTTATCTTCGAGATGAGCCTGAGAGCCGTTCCCGCATAATGCGCCGTCTCTTCTAACGCGTTGCGGGTCGCTTCGTCTTCCGAAGAAGCGTTCTCGACGCCGCTGATAAAGTCTTCCAGGTCTTGCCGGAGCCCTGCCAAGTCCGGATCGTCATGTACGGCTCCGGGGCGTTCATATCTTTTACGGAGCAGTTCCACGAGCCCGTCAAGTACAGGCAGAACACCCGACAGCTCTTCTTTGTTCGGCAGTTCTTTCAGGGCAGTGGATATTTCAGTGCGGATGTTCTCGATACGATCGATAAGTCCCTTGAAATTATCTTTCTTCTCCTTGATGTCCATCATCGCCTGCTGGAAGCTGTTGTATACCACACTCAGAGGATTGCTTATCTCATGCTTGGCGCTCGTAGCCAGACGGCCTATGGCGGCAAGACGCTCGGAAGCCAAGAGGTCCGAGTGCAGGGTATTAAGCTCTTCGACATAAAGCGCGTTCTTGATAGCGAGGCCTGCATTTATACCCAACACACGAAAAGCCTCGATGTATTCGTTACTGTACGGTTCGTTATCCTTTCGTTCACTCAAAGCGATAATTGCTATTAGGTTTTCGTCGTGAAATGATGGAATAAAAACATCAATATCCAACCTATCCATCTCTTCAACAACTTCTCCGAATATCCTTGGACATGATCTGTTATTGGTTCTAAACCTGAACTCTTCTTTTACCAAAGGTCCCTTCGTTTCATATAATGCGGGAATTATAGACTTATTTAACAAAAAATTGTTATCAGAATGGGGCTTTTCTCCATCTCTATGTTTGGACGTACTAAGAAAATATTTTCCCCTTCTTTCATCAACACGATAAATACCGACAAAATGAACATCCAGTAATAGCAGGATCTTTTCGCTTAACAGGTTTTCAAGTTCGGTTAAATCCCGTATATTTTTTATATTGTCCAAAAATTCTCTCAATGCTACTAAAAAGTTTATTCTCTTGCTTAAAACAACTTGCTCTCCACGCTCATTAAGAATTTTGTAAATAAAAAAGCAAAGAGGAATAGTTATGAATAAAAAGAACATTGGCACTAACCACCATAATTCACCAAAACGATTTTTAAAAATTGCCTCCCCGAGAAATCCAATTACAAAAGGGAAGATCAATATCGGTAAACAAACACCTGCGACGATAAGAGACCGAATCGCTATAACTTTTATATCCATCAGCCTGTATCGAACGATCCCATAAACGATCACAACAGCACCTACTGAAACAAAAATATTAGTGACCGGCAAAACAGGGATCCCATACCAGGCAAAATAATTGACCGCACCAGACAAATACCCGATCGTAACGCCAATAAAGACATATCTTATTTGATTGAGGAACAAACCCCGGTTTTTCCTCATACCTCGTAACAAGTTAAAATGCGTGTATAGCAACATGAATGAAAAATGAAAAATATGTAGCGAAAAAACAAAATTAGCTTTTCCCCAGACAGGATAGATCATAAATGGACCGAAATCATTGGCAAAAAAAGGAGTATACACAGTTGCTGCGATAATCCCCGCGAGAATATAGTTATACGAGACAAATCTTCCCCGTGCCAAATTTAGGAATTTATCTACGAAATGTAGAAAGAACACGGGCATAAATATGACAGGGATCATACAAGTTCGAAGAAAGAACTCCGCGTTTTTCTCGTTAACAGATATTAAGGATAAGAAATATAGAAATGACCACAATGAAATCGATAACGTGAATAAAGAAAATACTCTACAAATCGCTGACTTGTGGTTTTTAAAAACTAAAAAAACAAAAAGTGCAAATGTTATTATGGCATTTACCAAAACTGTGCTCGAATAGAAAAAATGGGGGAGAACACTCATATACACTGCTACCTAGTTCCTTGTTAAAATGTAGAAGAAGACATCACCAGTTTTATCACGGTCTGTTCGTATCCTTACAGACGATAAGTTTAAACTTTCGATTATCCGCAATAGATCACGCTCATTCCTTGGCCTGAAAACCCAATCACAAAACCATTCCGGTGGAACATGTGAAAATGATATATCTTTGTCCTTGTGAGCTATAACGAAATGCCCCCCTTGCTTTAATCCTTCATATGCATTTTTTATCATAGTTTTAAGAATACGATCTGAAAAGTAGTCCGCCAAACCTATACTGTATATCAGATCCTGCTTACCTTTATCCCGGTAAAAATCCGGCTTCCTTATAAACTTCAATATGTCCTTCTCAAGCATCTCAATGTAAACATTATTAGGCCTTTCTCTGAGCATTTTTTCAGAAAAAGACAATGCGTCTTTATCCCAATCCAGACAATACAGAAAAAGCTTTTTCCCACCCAAGTCATGTTCCCAGGAAGAAAAAATATCCCTGAGTTCCCTGCAGCCGCCACAAGCCAGATTAAGTATCTTAACTTCATCATGCCCTTGGGTGATCGTGTTTTTGATAATTTCCCGCATCTTGTTTTTTCTTTCCCGAACAGCCAAAGCATAGGGATCATTTAAAAATGCGATATCAAAATAACGTCCCAGATCAAGACCACCCTCAGTAACAGCCTCATTGTCATATATGATCTCCAGGGTCTCAAAATCACCAGGATACCCTTTAGGCTTGATCAGACCACGTTGCATAATCTTACTTTTAAAAACCCATGGACTGACCAACATACGGAAACACTCTTTTATTTGGGACATTAATCGCTCATCTCTTATGCTATTGCTTAAGTTATATCCTTCCTGTACAATTCCGTGACTCAATTTCGTGATTTTTTTCAGCATTTCATCTTTGTCGGCTTTTCCCCTCTTAAGCTCTTCCTTTATTTCGTTAAGATCGAACAGATAATTTCTAACCTCTTTTGCGAAATCTAATATCAGGCGCCGATCATTTTTGTTTTCGAGGTCTTGTACAATGTATTTGAACTGCTTAGTGACCATGTATTTTCTTATAGATAATATAGTTTCATTGTTAGGGTTTTTTATCTTTAAGCCATAAAAAAAACCCGATCCGTCCCGGTTCTTTTGACACCAAACCATCTGTGCGGAAATTGAAAAAGTCTTTGCGGGTAGAGCTATGTTTATATGCAAACTCTTTTGTTTGAGGAGAATTTCACTGAAAATGCAAACCCCTTTCTCGCTAATGTTTATTAACTCCCCTTTGATCGTCCCTGAAACACTGGTATGAGGAACAATACCAATTCGCGGTACAGCCCTTCGATCAATTTCTGGGAATGGTTTTACAAACATTTTTGCTCCTTTTTTAAAAAAGACCGATCAGGAATTTGATATCAGTTTACGGAATTCGCTTTCGAAAAGATTTTTAGGTAAATCGTTTATAAACAGTAGTATACGGGGTTCTAAAGCACAGGTCAAGCAAGGTAGGTTTCTAATATGTTATTTTATATATATGAGATTTTTTAGTTCGATATTTTTGCAAGTCGAAGATGTATCAATATTTCAGGTTTTCACGAACTTCATAAAGAACAACTTAGTCATACAAGAGCCCGGCCATTGCTGTAAAGCGCCTCTACCATCATTCACTCCAGCTCAGATAACCCTTGTAATATCCTTCGCTGAGTATCAGCTGCCGGTCGCTCCCGTCAGCGTTCATTGTCCATAGCGTCTTCGCGCCGTTGTTCTCATGTCGGATAAAAGCTATTCTTTCCCCGTCCGGTGAATATGTAAGGGCCGCTTCCCATAAGTAAGCTTTATCTCCCCCGGGTTTTTCAAGTCTTTCATATTGGCCAGTTTTAACATCGTAAAAAATAATTCTATTTCCATATTCGACAACCTCACCATTTTCTACAACAACTCCAACCATTGCGATAATGTCACCGTTAGGGGACCAGGCCAAACTTCCTGCACTAAAAGATAGTTCTTCAGTCTTCCCAGTTTTGAGATCAATTATCCGTATTATCCGCCCATCCCTGATCTCCGGACCCAAGCTTACACTATAAACAATATTCTCCCCTGCCGGGCATATACCATAAGAAGAAATCCTTCTACCCGGCTCGGTATACGAGGTCAACTTCTCTTTTTCCTGTGTCTGCGTATCAAAACTGTACAGGTTCCAGATAACATTATCTCGCATCTGAGGCACATCCTTGTATTCATAGTCAGCACCCACATACACGAATCTCTCCTTATCATTCGGAAAGAACTCGTATTTTCTGGCGGTGCAATTCGATATATAGAATTCTTCGACCTCATTCGTCATCAGGTCCACAACAGCGACAACTCCTCTTTTATTCTCTAATCGCGCGACCACTCTCTCCCCATCCTTGGACACCCCAGAATTCCTGTAATACCTGAAAAGCGGCACCACCTCCTGACCGTCATATACGCATGTTCCCGTGTTCTCCGCCGCGGTATCCCCGCTGAAACGGTTCGACACAAAATATATCCTGCCTTCCAGGCCCCACAAAGTTCCGGACACCGAAAACGCGAACAGTGTGACGAATAACAGGCACTTCAGACACTTGATCATATCCTCTGCCTTCCTGATTTGAGAACCATTCCCAGAAATGTATGGCTTTACTTCCTATAGCACCATACCCGGTGCCATACCTGGAGGGGCTTTCTTGGACTCCCCAGGGACCCTTTACGCGTTCCCCGACCACACCGGAAGGCGTACCACGAACTCCGGCCCGAAACCCTCGATATTCCTCGCGAATATCCGCCCCCCGTGGAAGACTTCC
>PXEI01000022.1 GCA_003564775.1 Spirochaetaceae bacterium | reverse complement strand
GCACCGTGATCAATGGTTTGCGGATGCTGCGGGGCAACGCGCGTGATTTATTCCTGCCGTCCGTTGAGTCGCCCGAGTACGCCCACCTGGCCGGACGCTGTGGCTACAGCACCGGCAAGGAGCTGAGCGCCGCACGTCGACTCCACCTGGATTTTGAGACCAAGACCGCCACAGTCCGGTCCTTTGTTGAAATTCAGCTCGAAGGGCGACTCTTGCCACGTGACGCGGTAGGCACGGTAGCGGATCTTGTTCTTACCCCCACCCCCGCCCGTGAACGGTACCTGCCGGTGCTTAGCCAGGCAAAGTTCAAGGATGAGGTTCGTGCACTTGCAAATCTTGACGCCCTATCCGGTACGGATGAACAACGTTACGTCTTTGCGACGCTCTCAATCCTTGCCTGGGACACGCTTCAGCAATGTCCGGATCCGGATATGGCACTGAACAACTGGGAGCGTTTTGTCTCGCAGATGTCGTCACCAAAAGATCACTTTGACCGTCTGCTACAGCAGCCAAAAAGGCTTGAGATCCTGGTTGCTATTTTTGCGGGCAGTCAGTTCCTGGCCGATACACTGATTCGGAATCCCGGGTTTTTTGACTACGTAACCGACCCCGCTCTGGTGGGAGCGACGCGAACACGGAAGCAGCTCAAGGCGGAACTGGAACAACTTACCGCTAACGCTGCGAATCATGCCGAACGGTTACGCTTGACACGGGTTTTTCGAAGGCGTGAAATACTTCGAATCGGGACACGGGATATTTGCCTCCACGCCGAGTTGTCGGAAGTGTGTCGTGACCTATCAAATTTGGCCGATACGCTCTTGGGTTTTTTGCTGGATGCAATCTGGCTCGAACGCCCTCCTGCCGAACAACAACGAAGCACGGATTTTGTGGTGCTTGCTTTCGGCAAGCTTGGCGGACGTGAACTCAACTATAGCTCCGATATCGACCTGCTTGGGGTGTATCGTCCTGAAGGCGTGGGTCCGGACGCACAGAGTGACCGCGAAGAGCGTCTCTTCTCCAAGGTTATGCAACGTCTTAGGGCGGACCTGAGTGACTTTACGGCCGACGGATATCTATACCGCGTCGACCTGCGACTGCGACCCTTTGGGAACTCAGGGCCACTGGTGTATCGCTGTGAGACCTTGCTGCGTTACTACCGGAGTTCGGCCGGGCTTTGGGAACATCAAGCCTTGTTGAAGCTACGACCGGTTGCTGGGGATCTTGAGTTAGGTTGGGAGTTTCTCCGTGAGGTCCGCCCACTTATGGCAGAGGCGGGGTTGTCAAAGAAACTTGCAGACAACATTCGCTTCATGCGGGAGACGTCTATCTCTGAGTTGCCACCTGAAGAGTGGAACATTAAGTCAGGCATTGGCGGTATCCGGGATATTGAGTTTGCCATCCAGTTTCTCCAGATGAGGGCACTCAGTTCAGATGATGCGTTTCACAACGGCAACACATTGCAAGCGATCCAGCTTCTGATCGGCAAGGGCCTACTGAGCCGCAGCCAGGCGGATGTCTTGTCTCGCCACTATATTTTTCTCCGGCGCATTGAGCACCTCTTGCAAGTTCTCCATGACCGTCAGGTGCACACCTTGCCTTCTGAGGGGGCGGAACGTGATGCGCTTGCGTTGCGCGCGTCTACTAGTGTTGGGGCTGGGGAGAGCTTTTCAGACTATATGCGTCTTATAACCGAGGAAGTGCACAGGATCTACGAAGCAGTGCTGGCCGAGACACATGAGTAGTCGTCGATGCCAGACAGACGGCTGGTCTACCTACGCGTCTGTATCGTTCTGCTGCTCCTGCTGCTTTTGCTGGGTGGCGCGAGCTGTGTCCAAGCGAGCCCGTACCTCCGGAAAGTCGTAGACAAGCAAACCTTGTTCGCTGACATCTACCCGAACGCGACTGTTGTCTACCATCGCCCCAAGCAGGCGCTCTGCTTCTTCTATTCCGATTCCGAGTTCAATAACCACATCCGAGACCGTAAGGCTTCCGCCTAACTTATGTGCAGTTTGAAACACGCGGGCCTGTGTGTCCGCGCCCCCGAGTTTCTCATAGTACTCGGGGAACAAGGCTCGCCGCGCATCAAACGGTGACCGCGGGCGGCCCTGTTCGCCACTGAACAACACTGTGGAAGCCAGGCGCATAATGATGAGGACAACTACAAATGGAAACAGCATTGCAAGTGGCCCGAAAAAAAACACAGCTCGCCTCACTCCTTACCCAAATATACACCGCTGCGTGGACTGAAACAACGAATAAAGTTCAGGAGCTGCCCGAACTGCCGGGAAGCACATCTGCGGCGGCACTGCGGAAACGCGAGTAAACCTCGCGGTAGCGGTTGTAGCGCTCGGTGTAGCGCTCATACTCATTGGAACGTGGCTCGTAGCGTGCGTGGATTCTGACTATTTGTTCGGCCGCCTCGGGAATTGAGGCGTAGTGTCCAAGACCAACGAAGCCTACTGCGGCGCAGCCAGCGAGTTCGGCATCTTGAATGACTGGAACCTCTATGGCTTTTCCACAGATATCGGCCTTCATCTGTGTCCAGATAGAGTTCTTAGCCTGGCCTCCACAGCCACACACGGTGTCGATAAGGCAGTCGTTCTCTTCCAGTATTTCCATGGACTCGCGCACTGCAAAGCCAATGGACTCAACCACCGCTCGGCCCATCTCGGCGGCGCCATGCTCCGCACCGAGCTCAACAAACATTCCACGACTGAACTCCCATGCGGCACCGTGTTTAATGGACGGGAAGAACCACGGATACGCGCTTGAGTGGGCAATGGAGCGAATCTCCTCCAACATTGTGTCATAACGTTTATTGCTCTGTCCCGAGATTTCACGGAACCACTCGAAAAGACGTCCGGTGGAACTGAGAATGCCAGCTATATTGTAGTAGCCGTCTATGGCATGGGGCAGACACCGGAGGCGACTGTCGTGAACCTTGGCAGCGGAGCAGTAATTTATGCCTTCAGAGGTGCCTGCGCGGTCGCAGGTGCGCCCCGGTTCCAAGGTTGCGGTGCCGATAAGGCTCATGAGAAAGTCCGAGCCACCCGCGAACACCGGAATTCGTTCCGGTAATCCGAACTCAACGGCGGCGTGCGGAAGAACTCTTCCAACAAAATCACCCGGCTGCACAAAGGGTGGGAAAAGCGCCGGATTGAAGTTGTAGGCGCGAATTTCTTCAGGCGTCCAGATATACTGACTGAACTCCTCTCCGGGTGTAGTTGTAACCGCTTCTCCTGTAAGCTGAAAGCTCAGAAATTCCGGGCACCCCAGGAAACACTTGACTTTCCGCCGCAGCAGAGGAATGTGTTGGTAAAGCCAGGCGGCCTTTGGGAGGAAATAGCTATTCGTGTCTGGAAGGCGGTGTTCACGAGGGTCAAGCCACAACAGGCTGGGTTGAAGCGCTTGACCGGTTTTGTCCATGGCCACGATGGTCGGACCGTTGCCGCTAATGACTACCGCGGTTAATTGATCTCGTCCCGGCAACCGCGACAGAAGTCGTGCGAGTGTTTGTGTCCAGAACTGTGCATCCCAGTTGTGCAGCTCGGACGGATAGCCGATGATTCTCTCACCGGAGGACGCCACCAGGCTTCCGTCGGGTGATACGCACCCCGCCTTTATGGCTGATGTTCCAATATCGATTCCAAGAACTCTTGGCTCACTCCCCCCATACCCCGACCTTGGTGATTCTCACTGATCTGTGCATGCGGTTTTCATACCACAGCCGATGCATGCGGTCAATATCGGGAAAAAGAGGTTTGAACGCCGGTGCCCTTATCATGTACACTGCACTCGAGATTCCAAGGAGGCCCGAATGTTAACTACGCGAGTATCTCGCATTGCAATATCTCTTGTACTGAGCGCACTTTTTTTTACGCTTCTAACCCTGGCAGGTTGTGCCCAGGCCGAAGATGATGGGCTCGGTCGCCCCTACTCTATCGCTGTGTTCGTGCCGGGTGTTGTCGAAGGAAGCCCAACCTATGAGATGCTGGTAGAAGGAGTACGTCGGGCTGTTGACGAGGCTGAGAGCGCGACTGTGCGCGTTGTTGAGGGTGGCTTTAACCAGGCCGAATGGGCGGGTGGAATAACCTCGCTTGCTGCAACTGGAAGCTATGATCTCATTGTCAGCTCAAATCCTTCACTCCCCGAGATTGCGAATGAAGTCTCACAGAGCTTTCCTGACCAGCGTTTTCTGATACTTGACGGATACTGGGAGGGCAACCCGAGTCTGAGAACAGTCATGTTTAATCAACGCGAGCAGGCCTATTTGAACGGCTATTTTGCAGGCCTCGTAACGACCGGTGGAATGCCGAACAGCAACGAGGCCCGCCAGGTAGGTTTGCTTGCCGGGCAGGAATACCCCATGATGAACCAGGTAATTCGTCCCGCTTTTATCGAAGGTGCCCAGGCGGTTGATCCCTCAATCGAGCTGGACTTTCGCGTGCTCGGAAACTGGTTCGATGCTGGCCTTGCGGCCGACCTTGCCAACAGCATGTTGGATCGTGGTGTAGATGTCATTCTCAGTATCGCCGGTGGTGGAAACCAAGGGGTGATTGCGACCGCTCGTGACCGTAACGCCTATGTGCTGTGGTTTGACTCATCTGGCTTTCACCACGGGCCTGGTGTGGTCATTGGGAGCTCGTTGGTTAAACTTGATCAAGCTGCATATGAGCGTACCCTGCAAGCTATTGATGGCTCACTAGAGTTTGGTGTCGGAGAGGTGCTTGGTGTCGCCGACGGGTATGTCACCTTTGACGACCAAGACCCCAACTATATTGAGTTTGTTCCCGAGAATGTTCGTGCGCAGCATGCTGAGCTCATGCAGCGTCTCGTGGATGAGCCTATGGAGTTCGACATCCCGGGCGCAAACTAGCGTGAAAGCAGTTACTGAGCAGGCGTGGCGGGTACTGAGTGAGAGACAAGCGAGAAATGCTGGAGCGCACTATCCCAGCTGACGAGATTCCTCCAGGCATGGAGCTGAGACACATCACGAAACGATATCCTGAGAATGACGTTCTTGCGGTGCGAGATGTGTCGTTAAAGCTGCGGTCAGGCGAGATCCACGCTCTTATAGGTGAAAACGGAGCTGGTAAGTCAACCTTGATGAAGATCGCAGCCGGTCTTCTGCCTTCATATGACGGTGAGGTGTGTTTCAAGGGCGCACAGGTGTGTCGGCTGGTACAGCAGCATCCGCAGTTTATTCCTCAGCACCAGGTATGGGAGAACCTATTTCTAGGAATTGAGCCTCGCACCCGCTGGGGCCTACTGGACCAGGATGCGGCGGTGCAGAGCTTCTCGGCGCTTGCAGGGCGTTATGCTTTGCCGGTTGCACCTCGCATGCGAGCCGAGCGTCTCTCGGCGGCCCAGGCGCAACTTGCGGCTATCCTTGGGGCGTTGCTCCATGATCCGGACATTCTCATTTTGGACGAACCTACTGCCCCGTGCAGCGACCATGAAACCGCCCTGGTTTTTGGCATGATGCGTAGCCTGCGGGACAACGGACGTGCCGTGGTTCTTATCACTCACAAACTTCGCGAAGTCATGGAGGTTTCGGACCGCATAACGGTAATGCGGCACGGCAGAGTGGTCAAGAGTTTGCTGACTGCCGACACTAACCCTGGAGAGCTTTCCGCGCTTATGATTGGTGAGGATTGTCAGCGCAGTGAAAGCGACAGGCGTTTTGGCTTTGTTCGGCGCGAGTTTGGAACACAGTCTGGGTCACACGAATCGGTACCTGAGCCGGTCGCGAGGTCCGGAGCGCCTACACCCCCCACACAGCCGGACTCCCCCACACAGCCGGAGCCGGTCTTCGAACTGCGAAACATTAATCTTGTGCGCCGGGGCCGCGTCCTGTTGGAACGACTTGAGTTGCGACTGTATCCCGGCGAGATCCTGGGAATTACCGGAATCCGAGAGAACGGTTTGGAGTACATAGAGGATATTCTCTCCGGGTCTGCCGAGCCGAACTCCGGCGAGGTGCTGATACAGGGGCAGCGTCCGTCCCGGTACACACCACGCGTTTTCCGCAAACTGGGACTCGCCTACATCCCAACTGACCGGCTCATACGTGGAGCTAGCCTGTCGTCCAGCGTTGAAGACAACATGATCCTTCTTGAACGCAAACGGTTTGGACGCGCCGGGCTCCTGAATCGCAGAGCAAGTGCAAGCTTTTCTTCCGCTTTGCAGCAGAGGTTTGGCATTACCGCGGTACTGGGAAAACCCATGCACACACTCTCTGGCGGTAACATGCAAAAGGTTATTCTCTCTCGCGAGTTGTCGCAGAACAGCCCGGTGGTGGTGTTTTCCGAGCCAAGCTGGGGACTTGATTTCCGAAGCTCCGAACGCGTGCACGAGGAAATTCAACGGCTATCAGCGGACGGGGTTGGAATCGTTCTGATTTCTTCCGATATCGACGAAATTCTTAGTTTGGCCGACCGGATTATGGTGATGTACAAGGGAAGCTTTACCCGCACTCTGGAGGGTAATGATCGCGTTCGAGATACCATCGGTGAGCTGATGCTGGGACTAGAGGTGGAGCAGACCTCAGCGGCGCACGAAGACAGTCGCCAAAGTACCTTTACGAAGGAGCCCCGACAATGAGCCGCTCGCAACCGGACAGCAGTATTATGGTGACGGTAGCCGCGATTGCAGGCGCACTTGCCGTTACAGTTCTTCTGTTGATTGCGGTAAGCAGCACACCGCAAGCCGCAGTCCGAGCCTTCTTCATTGGCCCTTTTTCCAATAGATTCTACCTGGGTAACATGCTGAACGTGTTCTCTATGTTGGCTATTACTGGACTGGGAATGGCTGTGGCGTTTCGTGCAGGGGTGTTTAACCTGGGGGGTGAAGGCCAGGTCTATGCTTCTGCTCTAACCGCAACCATGACCGGTCTGGCGTTGGCCTCGTTGCCAGCGGTGCTGGGGGTGCCTATTGCGCTGGTGGTGGGCATGATGACAGGCGCTGTTATTGCGGGTCTTTCCGGGTTGTTTCGATACCTGTGGGATACCGACGAGCTTATTACCTCATTTCTCATTGCCTCGGCTTGTATTCCGATTGTTGACTATCTTATTGTAGGCCCCCTCAATGACCAGGCCAGCAACCTGCTTACAACCGAACGAGTACCGCTTGCCTTCAGGCTTCCGCGTTTGCTTGCTCCATCACACCTCAATCCTACCCTGTTCATTGCATTGCTGCTGCTTGGCGCCGCGTACATCGCACTGTTCCGAACGGTACGCGG
Source organism: Spirochaetaceae bacterium (assembly GCA_003564775.1). Taxonomy (GTDB): domain Bacteria; phylum Spirochaetota; class Spirochaetia; order DSM-27196; family SLAA01; genus SLAA01. The sequence goes on along the minus strand of PXEI01000022.1, from coordinate 11,911 downwards.
GTATGAATGGCGCCTGAGTGGACTAAACCGCCAGTTTGCACGTTACGGCGGCATTCACACCGGTGCCTACATAGTTCTGCCTATGCTACTCTCAGGCGCCCTCCATGGCCTTGCTGGCGGGCTGTTTGTGTTCGGCACTCATTACGCTACACTCGTTGGATTCAGCGCGGGCCTCGGCTGGAACGGCATTGCCGTTGCGCTTATTGCGAAACGCCACCCGCTTGGTGTGATTCCGGCTGCTGCGGCCTTTGCCTATCTTGAGTCTGGCGCGCGCATTGCCATGCTCCACACAGACTTCACCTTTGAGCTTGGAACTATAATCCGTGCCGTAATATTCTTGTTTGTCACCGCCAGTGTGGTTCCGCAACTCCAGGTAGGTGGCCGCTTCAACTGGATTGCCGCTCGTTTTTCCAGAAAGGAGCAAACATGATCTACTACGCAATTGAGGTTATGGCGCCTCTGCTGCTGGCAGGTCTTGGGGGACTGTTTGCAGAACTCGCAGGAGTCTTGAACATAGCCCTTGAGGGCATGATGCTGGCTGGCGCTTTTGCCGCAATTGTCACTGCTTCATTGACCGGGAGTATTCTGGCCGGAATGCTGGGTGGACTGCTGGCGGGCTTACTGCTGGCGTATCTGTTCTACTTTGTTGGGATTCGCATGCGTGCGAATATTTTTATTGTGGGGCTTGCCATTAACCTGTTGGCGGCCGGTTCTATTCCTTTTCTCTCCAGTGCGATGTACGGTACCAAGGGGGTGCTTCGGCTCCCAAATGTCCCCCGTATGCCCGGGCTTTTTGTAGGTATGGAGACCGGGTTTCCACTCATTGACCAGATCTTCTTTGGGCACAGTTTTGGCGTGTACTTGACGGTGCCAGCGGTGTTACTTGCGGGCCTGGTGTTACAACGCACACCTTTTGGTCTACGCCTGCGGAGCACCGGCAAGAACCCGGAAACACTTCGGTCGGTCGGGCTTAACCCAGATCACTACCGGCGTGCGGCGTTACTCATTTCCGGAATGGGAGCGGGGCTGGCCGGGAGTCTGCTGGCGTTGCGGTTGGGAGTGTACCTACCCAATGTAAGCGCTGGCCGCGGCTGGATAGCGCTGGTAACTATTTATCTTGGATACAAGCGTCCGGTGGGGGTGCTCATTGCCGCATTGTGTTTTGCCTTAGCCGAGGGCGTGTCGGTTGCAGCCCAGGGGGTGCTCCAGATTCCCGGCACCATTTTACTCAGCCTGCCGTACGTACTCACCGTTCTGGCCATGATTGTCTACTCGGCCATGCGGCGCGTTGGGCCCTCTGACGCGTAAGCACTTCACGGGCGAAAAATGGCACCTTCATACCCAAGCAGATTCCAACCAATCTCGCTGAGCACAGCAACGCGTTCAGCTACCTTTTCACGGTAGGCCGCTAAGCGTTGTTCAGATCCGTCTATATCCAGATTATTTGGTGTACCAAGATGCTGGCGTGAGAGGAGTGACTCGGTGGGACTGCGGTCCTCCATTTGATCAATCTCGGCCGCCACCTTGCGGTACGCGTCCCTGAAACTCATTCCGCCCTGCACTAACTCAATTGCTCTGTCGGTAGCGTAGATTTCTGGCCCAAAACCAGCCGCCAAAGCGTCCTGGTTAACTCCAAGAGACTCCATGGTTAGCTGAGTCACTGCAAGGCAGTCCAGAATAGTACGCCCGCCGTGAATCAGTGGTGCCTTGGTTTCCTGGAAGTCGCGGTTGTATCCAGACGGCAGGGCGCGCACGACGTTTTTGACACTCTGTGCCTGGCCGGATAGGGCTGCGGTCTTGGCGCGCACAAGTTCCAGTCCGTCTGGGTTCTTCTTCTGCGGCATGATGCTGGAACCGGAACAGAGCCGATCCGGCAACGAGAAATAACCAAACTCCGGCAACGAGAAGGTAATGCAGTCAGAGGCCAGTTTTCCAAGGCAGAGCCCCAGTTGTTCAAAACTGTCCAGCACAATGGACTCCATAATGCCGCGCGAGTTATTGGCATAGAGTACGTTGGTTTGCACACGAGAGAATCCAAGCAGTGTTGCGGTGAGTTCCCGGTCCAGGGGGAGCGGCACGCCGTAGCTTGCAGCGGCACCAAGTGGCGACTGGTCGTTGAGTCTATAGGCGGTGTCCAGCAGCTCACACGTATCAAGCAAGTGCTCTGAATAGGCCATAGCCCACACCCCTACACTGCTTGGCATTGCGGGCTGCATATGAGTGCGACCCGGCATTGGCGTAAGCGCATGGGTACGACCAAACTCCAGCAGCACCTCTACCAGACTGCAGACAGCTTCACTCACCGCACACAGAAGCCCACGTGAATAAAGCCGCTGGGCAGTGAGTACCTGGTCGTTACGTGAACGCCCGGTGTGGATCTTCTTTCCTACATCACCAAGCCGCGCTATGAGACGCTCTTCAATGGCTGTATGCCCGTCCTCATGCTCCGGAAGTATTACAAAATCTCCGGTATCAAAGTCCTTGAGCAAGGCAGTCAGCTCGGAAAGCAGGAGGTCTTTATCCTTGACGCTAATGATGCCAACGGCGGCAAGCATGGTGGCATGTGCGGCACTTGCAATACAGTCTGCGGGTAGCAACTGAAGGTCAAGAATGTAGTCGTTGCCGACGGTGAATCTCTCAATGAGGGCGTCAAGGTTGTAGTTCTTATCCCATAGTTTCGCCACGTTGTACTCCTTGTTTCCGTGGGAGTATGCCGTATAGCCCGGAGGCACTCAAGCCCCCGGTGCTGTCGGGCTTCAGGAAAGGGCATGCCACTGCGGGTTGCGTCGCCTCGCAAGCACCCGATTACGCCTTGGTGAAGGTCAAGCCCTCGGCACCATGCCCAACCCGAATGACGGCGCCTTCGGTGAACTCACCGGCCAGCAAGGCTTTGGCCAGAGGGTTCTGCAGGTGGTGTTGCACGGCGCGCTTCAGCGGCCGGGCACCAAAGGCCGGATCAAAGCCTATCTCCGAGAGATAGCGCTTTGCGTCCTCACTCAGCTCAATCTGCAGGCGCTTTTCCGCCAGGCGCTGCCGCACTCGTTCAAGTTCCAGATCAACAATCTTAAGAATCTGCTCCTGGTCAAGCCGGTGAAAGGTTATGACTTCATCCAGCCTGTTCAAGAACTCTGGCTTGAAGGTGCGGTGCAACAACTCTTGTATATGGGGACGCACCGCGTCAAGGTCCGTGGCCTGCAGAATAATATCACTGCCAAGATTACTGGTCAGGATAATGATGGTGTTGCGAAAATCAACCAGGCGCCCTTGCCCGTCGGTTAGACGGCCTTCATCAAGCAGTTGCAGCAGTACGTTAAAAACGTCCGGATGGGCTTTCTCAATCTCGTCAAACAGAATGACGGAGTAAGGCCTGCGACGGACCACCTCTGTTAGTTGGCCGCCTTGTTCGTATCCGACGTAGCCCGGAGGAGCGCCAATGAGGCGTGACACCGCATGCTTCTCCATGTACTCGCTCATGTCTATGCGGGTAAGCGCCTTGTCGTCGTTAAAGAGAAACTCCGCCAGGGTTTTTGCTAACTCGGTTTTCCCCACACCGGTTGGCCCAATAAAAAGGAAGACTCCGGTAGGTCTATTGATATCCGATATTCCGCTCTTGTTCCGCCGTATGGCGTCAGAGACCGCGGTGACGGCCTCGGCCTGTCCAATGACTCGGCGCCCAAGGGTATCTTCCAGGGTCAACAGTTTCTGCATGTCGGACTGCAACATCTTGGAGACTGGAATACCGGTCCAGGTTGATACCACCAACGCAATATCTTCCTCCGAAACCTCCTCACGCAGCAAACGAGATTCCCCGGAGAGCCGTTCTATTTCGGCCGTCTTTTCTTCCAGTTTCCGCTCGGTCTGTGGAATGAGGCCGTGCTTGATCTCGGCCGCCTTGGAAAGGTTGCCATCACGCTCGTAGCGCGTTTCCTCAAGATTGTAGTTTTCCAACTGCTGTTTGAGCTCACGAATTTCATCAATTGCGTGTTTCTCGTTCTGCCACTGGAGCTTCATGGCATCGTGCCGCTGTTTTACGTCATCTAGCTCCCGGTCAAGCGCGGCCAGCCTCTCGCGCGAAGCTGGGTCGCTCTCTTTGCCTAAGGCCTGCTTCTCTATGTTGAGTTGCAGCATACGTCGTTCCAACTGATCAAGTTCTATTGGTTGGCTTTCAATCTCCATCTTGAGTCGGCTGGCGGCCTCATCAATAAGATCAATTGCTTTGTCAGGTAGGAATCTGGAGGTGATGTACCGGTCCGAGAGCGTTGCCGCCGCGATAATTGCCTCATCACGAATGCGTACACCGTGGTGAACTTCGTACCGCTCCTTGAGACCCCGCAGGATAGCTACCGTGTTCTCAACCGACGGCTCACCGGTGTACACCGTTTGGAAACGTCGTTCGAATGCAGCATCTTTCTCAATGTGTTTCCGGTACTCGTCGAGCGTGGTAGCACCAATGGTTCGTAGCTCACCGCGTGCCAAAGCAGGTTTCAAAAGGTTTGAAGCATCTACCGCGCCTTCTGCAGCGCCTGCTCCCATAATGGTATGCAGTTCATCAATGAAAAGAATGATTCGGCCGTCGGCTTCGGTTATCTCCTTGATTACCGCCTTGAGCCGCTCTTCAAACTCTCCGCGAAACTTTGTTCCAGCGACTAAGGCTCCTAGATCAAGGGCAAGGACTTCTTTCTCTTTAATGCTCTCGGGCACATCTCCGGAAACAATGCGTCGTGCAAGTCCCTCTACAATTGCGGTCTTTCCAACGCCGGGGTCACCAATCAGTACCGGGTTGTTCTTGGTGCGTCGCGACAAGACCTGCATTACCCGACGAATTTCGTCGTCGCGCCCAATGACCGGGTCAAGTTTTTCGTTGCGTGCCAGGCCAGTTAAGTTACGGCAGTATTTGTCCAGCACCTCGTACCCGGCGTCGGGGTCCTTGCTGTCTACCCGCTTGTTGCCCCGTAAAGCTTTCAATGCCGTGATGAGCCCATCGCGACTGACACCAATTGCCTGCAGATCCTTGGCGATATCGCCTCCGTCTTTCAGCAATGCCAGTAGCATGTGTTCACCGGAGACATATTGGTCATGCAGAAGCTGGGCCTCGGACTCCGACTTTGCAAGCATGCGTCCAGTCTTGCTTGAGAGTTGCATTTGAGCTGAGTCACCATATACACGGGGGTACTGCTCTATGCGGCGCTCAAGCACCTCCGTGAACTGTCCCTCGGCAACGCCAAGCCGCTTGAGCAGCGGTGGCAAAACCCCATCCTTCTGTTCCACAAGGGCCAGGAGGACGTGCTCAACCTCAAGCATTCCATGATCGTAGCGGTGAGCAATTGCAGTTGCTTGCTGGAGGGCTTCGGCAGCCCGAACCGTTAGACGTTCGTAGTCCATAGAGATAATCTCCTTATTGAGATGTTGAGTTAACGCGGAGGACAAGCTAAATATACTGAGCCTATAGGTTTCCGACAACGCCCCGCTCTTGCAACTCACCGGCGTTCCGACTAATCTGTGATCGCTACTACAAAAGAAAACCACAGCCAACTGGCGGTGGTAAAAATGCGTGGTGATGAAGACCGATGGAGGAATGTCGTCATGGAAGACAATAAGCCGGAACAGGGCGAGGCACCGGAGTTAAAGAACCGGGTAGTATTGCTCAATGGCTTTACGAATGAAGAACTCGACCTGGTAATGCGGGCGGTACGCTCTGCAGTTTCTCAACCACGCGATGTCATTTTTGCAAAAACTACTCCAACATCGCTCCAGATGAAGTTGGTAGACCTCATTGTGGATATATCACAAGACCATGAATACCTCAGAAACAATCCGCCTCCGGAGGTAGTTGCCTTACGGGAGGCTGCTGCCGCCCGTAAGGCGGAGCAGAAATCCAATGAGAACGATAACGCGAATGGATAAGGTCACAACAATTCCTACCCGGGCTATGCTTGAGCGACTTAACCCCTACCACCCGGGAAAACAAGCTCCTGACACCGTGAAGCTTTCCTCCAACGAGAACCCGCTTGGGCCCGCCCCAGCTGCAGTAGTTGCATATCGCGACACTGCCAACTCACTTCACCGCTACCCGGATGGCGCCGCACACGCCTTGTCCATGGCTCTGGCTGAGTACCACGGAGTTAGCCCTGAGCAGATAATTGTAGGCAACGGATCCGACGAACTTATGACTCTCATTGCTGCGGCGTACGTGAATCCGGGTGAGACGGTCGTCACGGCAGCTGAGACCTTCTCTCAGTACCGCTTTGCAACGACGCTGTATGACGGTGTGGTGAAGGAGTATCCTGTCCTTGACGGCCGTTACGACCTGGAGAGCATGAGCCGCGCGTTCAACGCAGGATCACCACGTCCGAAGGTCGTGTTCCTGTGCAACCCAAACAATCCAACCGGCACCTTTCGGACACATGACGACATTCATACCTTTCTCAAACAGGTGCCTGCAGACACACTGGTAGTGCTGGATGAAGCCTATGCCGAGTACGCTTACTCACCGGAGTTTCCACGCTTTCGTGAACTCATGACGATATTTCCAAATGTGATTGTACTCCGTACCTTCAGCAAACTTTATGGTTTGGCTGGCCTCCGTGTTGGCTATGGTATGGGTCATCCGGAGGTGATTCAGAACCTCCTCTGCGTCAAACAACCGTTTAACGTGGGGCTTGCTGCTCAGGCGGCTGCGGTGGCTGCATTACAGGATGCTTCGTTTCGTGAGATCTCTATAGAGCTAAATACCCGCGGGCGACTATGGTACGAGCAACAACTGCAGGAACTCGGCTTAGGGTACTACCCCACGCAGTCGAACTTCCTGTGCATACACGTAGCCCGTCCGGCCGTAGAGGCTGTGTCTGTGCTTGAGCAGCATGGAGTGTCGGTTCGGAGTCTTGCGAGTTTTGGCCTTCATGAGCACATCAGAGTTACCATCGGTAAGGAAGAGGACAATCAGAAAGTTATGAACGGTCTGCGTGAGCTTGGTGAGCTCCCCAGAACCCGCACCTAGAGAGGAGCATCCAGATGCCGGAAACGCTGCTACGGTTTGTAGTTCTTGTGCTTCCGGTAGCACTTGTGCCTTTTCTCATGGCAGGCCCACCTCACGAGCCTTCGACGAGTAAGCTCGGGAATCTTTTGCGCGCGGTGACAGCAGGTTTGTTGAGCATTGTTCTTGCGCTGGCGCTGCTGGAACTTCGCCGCAGAGCTTTCCCAAGTGGTTTCGCAACGACATCTAGAGCTACCCATGCAGTTGTTGTAGCTCTCTCAGAGGAACTCTCCAAACTCGCGGCCTACTTGCTTGTTCTTCGGCCTCGGGGGGGACGAGTTCGGCAGAGCTTACGAAGCGCTGCCGCGGTTGCGCTGGTATTCGCGGTTATTGAGAACGCGCTCTACTTCACGGTTCCGGTCTCGCTCCTCTGGACCCGGGCGTTGGTAGTGCCTTTGGTGCACGCAGGATGCACCGTCATACTGGTTGCGGCGGTGCTTCGCCTAAGGAGCGTAGGAACCAAACTGCCTTCCAGTGTGCTCATGCTTGGTGCGGTTGGGCTTCACGCTCTTCACAACTTGCTTTCTTCTATGAGTACAGCGCCGATTGTAGTTCGGCTTATACCGAGTTTAGTTGCTGTAGCTATAGCGGCTCGACTGTACTACCGGTCACCCAGCCACTCTATTTGATAGAGATCCAAACGACGATCCTTATAGTTTGTCACCGAACCTTCGGCGCGCAACTCCTTGAGCTTGTTTAAGTCCAGATCCACGAGCAGGGTCATCTCGGTGTTTGGTGTGCTCTCGGCCATCACCGCATCATGCGGAAAGGCAAAGTCCGAGGGGGAAAACACCGCAGACTGTGAGTACTGTATCTCAGAGTTATCTACACGCGGGAGGTTTCCCACGCTACCGGTAATTGCCACATAGCATTCGTTTTCAATTGCACGGGCCTGAGCCGTGCGGCGCACCCTTAAGTACCCGTTTTTGGTATCTGTCCAGAACGGCACAAAAAGAATTTGCATGCCCCATTCACCCATGACGCGAGCAAGTTCCGGGAACTCCACATCGTAACAGGTGAGAATGCCAACCTTGCCAGCGTCGGTATCAAACACCTTAAGAGCGTTGCCACCCTTCATAGACCAACTACGCCGCTCCTGCGGAGTCATATGCAGTTTGTACTGAGCATCAACTCGTCCGTCTCGTTTGAACAGGTAGGCAACGTTGTACATCTCCCCATCTTCCCAGACCGGCATACTACCCCCAACAATGTTGATGTTGTAGGTAACGGCCATATGAGTTAACGCTTCACAGATAGTTTCAGTGTAGTTGGCAAGTGAGCGGATTGCGGCAACGCTGGTTTCCTGGTCACCTAAGCCCATCAAGGCAGCGTTGAAAAACTCCGGGAAGACACAGAAATCGCTCTGATAGTCCGAGATGGCGTCTACAAAGAACTCGACCTGCTCAAGGAACTGCTCAACCGACGCGACTCGCCGCATCTGCCATTGGACCATTCCAATTCTCACAGTAGTGCGTGGCGTCTCAATGACCGACGGTTGCACCCGCTGATAGTAAATGTTGTTCCACTCAAGCAGTGTCGCGTTGCCATGTGACTTGCGGTCCTCTGGGATGTAGTCCTCAAGCACGCGTTTGACCTGGAAGTCGTTACTCAGTTGAAAGCTCAGAACCGGGTCGTAGAGTTCATGCCGTTTTACCTTCTCTATGTACTCCTGCGGGCTCAACTCGTCGGCATACTTGAAGTACTCCGGCATTCGACCTCCGGCTATAATGGCACGGAAGTTGTGCTCGCGACACAGTTCCTTGCGTGCGTCGTAGAGACGTCGGCCAAGGCGATATCCTCTGTAGTCCGGGTCAACAACTACATCGATACCATACATGGCATCTCCTTCGGGATGATGTACCACCGAGTCGTTGCCTTCCAGAAGCTCGCTATAGGTGTGCGCGGTTGAGAACTTCCGGTAGTCAACTCTCACCGTCAGGGCCATGGCTATAATCCTACCTTTGTCCTCAATGCAGAACTGGGCCTCCGGAAAACGCCGAATAAGTGTAGCAATGACCTTCTTGGGCCAAGCACCGTCCAGGTCGTGATAGACTCGATCCATAAGCGCTTTGACTTCCGGATAGTCTCCCATGCTTAAGTTGCGTAGTTGCAAGTGATGTAAGTCGCTTGTGCTCATGCTCTCGAGTGTATTGATATTTCCGGGCATTGTCCAAACGGTTTCTACTTGCCTTTTGGGTTGTAAAACAGCAATCTTGTAGACGCTCAACCGCGTCAAGAAACAACGCTGTCGCCCTGTTCTTGTAGACCTGAGCCAAAAGGAGTAAGTATGCTCAGTGCAGATTATTTGGACAGCATACCCAGCCTTGTTGCAATCCGGACGGTCGCTACCCTTGTGTTTGCAGGCTTGTACCTACGTGATCGGAAACCAGTGCACGTACTGCTGATCACCGGTTGGTTGGTCTACACCTTGTCCGGGTTTTTCTTGCTCAGCGCCAGCGAATCAATTCTTCCCCTCGCTCCTGGAATCCAGTTTGCTCTCGCAGCTGCAAGCGCATACCTTGGCACTGCCGTACTCATGCTTGCCTCGGCATGTTACGTCCACCCGGACATCCTTCGTGCCGCCCCCTCAATCAGTGTACTCATGCTTGTTCTCATTATTCCTGGATTATTACTCAGCGACAGTGCCGAGGTCGCCATATTCTATATAGCCCTGCAAGGTTTTTCATTTCTCATTGGGGCTTGCGTTCTTTGGTTCGAGCGCCGCTCCGCTCTAAAAAGCCTATCATACGCGTATTATGGATTGGCCATTGTTGCTGGTGTAGGGCTCATACAGGTTGCTCTTGTGCTGACCGGACATGACTCACCTCAGCTATCCATGTTCGTGACTTCCGGTACAACGTTGATCTGGGTACTTGTTTTTGTTTTCGCAGAACACAACGAGACCATGGAACAGCTGCGACAAAGCTCAATTCGGCTAGCACAGGCCGAGAACCTTGCTAAAATTGGGTACTGGGAACGTAACGTAGTTACCGAGCAAGCCTACTGGTCCAGCGGGCATTACAAGGTGTTTGGTGTGGCGCAGGACAAACCTCCCATGAGCAGTGAAGCTATGTACACCATCATTCACCCGGAAGATGTCGAAGACGTAAGGCAGGTCTATCGGCGCATCCAACGTGGGTCTCCCTATGAGTCTCACGAGTTCCGGATCGTCCTGCCAGATGGTGATGTACGGTGGATCAAGGCCGATACCACTCAGCACGAGAGCGCGGAGCCCTGGGTATTCGGGGTCACTCAGGATGTCACGGAACGAAAACTCGTGGAGCTGCGCATGGAACAGGCCGTTGAGGAAAAGACCACGCATCTTAAAGCGGTAGTCCTTGGACTGCCCAAGACCCTGAACACGATTATGGATCTTCTCCAAACGGATCCGGCTCATCATATCAATGGCCCTGACTATGCAGCTTCTCTGCGCAAAATCCAGCAGCGAGTTGGCGAATTCCTCAATCTGCAACAACGAATTCTGCGTGGTGGGCTGTCTCTTTCAGCACCGAGTTATCTGCAGGCTATCTGTGAGTCTTGCAGTCATCCGCCCGAGTGTGAAGTCGAGGAGTTCATTATTGCTCCTGAACTCATTATGCCTATTGGACTCATTGTGCAAGAGCTCCTGAGTAACGCGATCATGCACGGCGCAGCTGCCGCGAACCAGGTTTCTGAACAGGAAGGTGCGCGGGCAAAAGTCTCGCTAAGTTGCCGCATGGACGGGGAGGATCTGTTTCTGGCTGTACAAGATAACGGCCCAGGCTTCAAGCCTGAGCTCCTCAAAAGGTTTCATGACGCCACGTATGGAACAGGTAGCACCGCTATCAAGAACACCACTAACAACGGCGAGGGGCTCGGCTTTGTAGTGGTGAGAGCCCTCGCCGCGCAGTTGAATGCAAGACTGACGGTGTTGAACAGCAATGGAGCTCGGGTAGAGCTGCGAGTCACTCCTGAAGAACAACGGTACAGCTGAATCCGTTCAGGGTATCTGAAGCGGAGTCTGCAGGCATAGTAAAACTGCCGCCACCCTCGGTGCTGAGGTTTTCCACCATCGATAGTCCAAACCCATAACTGTCCGAGTTTACCCGTCCTGCATCAACTCCGGGCCCACTATCGCTGTAAGTGACTTCAATGAGATTCTCGTCGTTGTGATTGAGTACCACCTTAATCTCACCTCTACGGTCACCGGCAAAGGCGTACTTCAGCGAGTTCGTCAGTAGCTCGTTCAAAACGATACCGATCGTGACGGCAGTTTGCGATGACACATGGTCTACATCTCCTGTAATGTCCAGCTTCACTCGAGGTAGTGCCGCAAATGCGCCCAGGACGCGGCCAAGCAGGGAATCCAGGTGCTTCTTGGTGTTGACCGTGTCGAGCCCGTCGGAGCCCTGAAGAGTTTCATAGACCGACAAAACGCTGCGCACGGTACCTTGGGCCTCAAGCAGCGCATTGCTTGCCTCGGGACTCTTGGCCGACATCGATCGCAGTTGAAGTAACGTGGCCACGGTATGCATGTTGTTCTTAACTCTATGGTGCAGCTCGTCGAGCAACAGCTGCTTCTCGGTGAGGAGTCGCTGTACTTCCTTGGTGCGTTGCTCAAGATGATACTCCACCCGTAGCAGAGCGTGTTCACGAGCCGCCTGCTCACAGATGCGAATGAGATACATGGGATCGATAGGTTTTCTGAGATATCCCCACGCGCCGTCTTGCAGCCACCGCAACGCCAATGACGGATCAGAGTCCGAGGTCATCATGATCACAACGGTATCTGAACGCTCCAGCTCACTGGTATCGAGCAACTGTCTAAGAAGCTCGTCACCGTTCACGTCCGGTAAATGATGGTCAAGAATAACAAACTCATACCCCTGGCGCTTGAGG
>PXEI01000100.1 GCA_003564775.1 Spirochaetaceae bacterium | reverse complement strand
GTGCCCGCTGTCTCACAGATCATAGAAGCCAGCGCCTCTTTCTGACAGTTCCGTAATAAGCCTCACCGGTGCGAAGCGTGGACCGTGCTGTTGGGCGAACTCATCAAGCTTTGCATGGATCTGCTCAACCCCGTAGGTATCTGCCCACCTAAGCAGCCCGCCACGAAATGCCGGGAATCCGGTTCCCATGATCAGCGCCATATCAAGAAAGGCGGGGCTTTCTACCACTTCTTCCTCAATGCAACGGGCGGCCTCGTTCACCATGAGGAGTAAGGGACGGAGCTTGAGTTGATCCTCGTCGATCCTGGCCTTGGCGCTCCCGGTAGCGGGCAGAACGGCCTGCATTGATGGGTTTGGGCGGAGCTTCTTTGCATCATGCAGATAGAATCCAGCCTTTGTCTTTTTTCCGAGCATCTCAGGATGTTGTTTCACATCCTGGAAAAGTGGGCTCACCTGCATGCGCTCCCCGTATGCCTGAGCCAGTATCCCGGCGACCTTGCTTCCTACATCGATCCCAATCTCGTCCAAAAGAAGACACGGCCCCATAGGCATGCCAAACTGCTTGAAGATCTGGTCAAGGTGCCGAATATCTGCTCCTTCTTCCAAGAGTGTCACGGACTCGTTGAGGTAAGGCATTAGTACACGATTCACCAGAAAGCCGGGGCAGTCTTTTACCACGATGGGAGTCTTGCCAAGTTTCAGGGCAAGGAGGGCTACAGTGCGGAGGGTCTCGTCCGAGGTGTGTGGCCCCCGAACCAACTCTACCAGAGGCATGCGGTTGGGCGGGTTGAAAAAATGCAAGCCGACAAACCGATCCGGGCGAGTAAGCGCGGCGGACATTTCCGCTACCGACAACGACGAGGTATTAGTGGCAAGAATTGTATCGGGCTCAACCAGCTGTTCAGCTTCACTGAGCACTCTCTTTTTGGTCTCCAGATCTTCTACCACCGCCTCGATGACGATATCGGGCAGGCCCAGAGCCCGGGGATCTGTTGTTCCGGTAATGAACTGCATGGCATTGTCTATTTCACGGCCGGAAAGCGACTTACGTCTGGCCAGTTCCTTGTAAACGGTGAACGCGGCGTTACAGCCCTGTTGAACCGCCTCCCAGTTAATGTCCCGTAGCACAACCGGTATGCTCTTGTTAGAGAACAACCAGGCAATGCGACCTCCCATGACCCCGGCACCAAGTACTGCGGCACGCTCAAGTTCGCGTGGGGCTTCATCTCCGCGAGTGACCGGATGATGCTTTAAGGCCTCGGCCGTGAAAAACAGCTGCACCAGGTTCTTGCTGATAGCTTTTGGCGCCAGCCTGCCGAACTCGTGCCGTTCTACTTTCAGCCCGGCACGCATACCCATGCGATGTGTTTTGCGGATAACTCGTAGAGCTGCAAAAGGCGCTGGATAGTGCCCACCGGTCTTCCTTCTCAGTTCAAGCTCTGTCCGTTTGTAGATTATGGCGCGCCCGAGGGGGGTGGACTCCAAAAGGAGTGAGTTTCGGCGCGCACGCTTGCGGTGTTTGTGCGCCGCTGCACTTCCTTCCGGAGTGAGCAGGCCCAAGCAGAACTCGCGGGTTTGCTCGTTGGCAAATGCCTGCGGCAGGTATGCGTCGGCCAGCCCAATTTTGTACGAGCGTTTGCCGTTAATGTGTTTGCCGGTCAGAATGAGATCAAGTGCGTCGATCTTGCCCACAAGGTGAGGCAGCCTTTGGGTGCCGCCAAAGCCTGGGATTATTCCAAGGTTTACCTCTGGGAAACCAAGTTTGGCTTTAGGGTTGTCGGTGACCACGCGGTAGTCACAGGCAAGGGCAAACTCAAGGCCTCCACCAAGGGCGGCGCCGTCAATCAGGCAAACCGTTAAGAAGGGGAGTTCAACCCAGTGGTTGAGAACTTCCTGTCCGGCAGCTGCCTTGGCCTCGGCCTCCGGCGAGGTGCTAATGCTCTGGATCTCGGTGATATCGGCACCGGCAATGAAGTTGCCGGGCTTGCCGCTTGAGACCAGTAAGACATCGATCTCCTCAGCCATTCCGGATAGTTGCTCCATGAGCTCACGCAGTTCCTCAATCACGGCCGTGCTCAGCTTGTTCACCTTCTCACCGGGTAGGTCCAGGATTAGGTCGGCAATACCGTTTTCATGTGTTGCGAGCGTCCAGGCTTTGCTCATTACTCTACCTCCAGGAAGAAGGCTGCACCCTGGCCTCCGCCGACACACAGTGTGGCGAGACCGGTATTTTTGCCTCTACGGCGCAGCTCGCGCAGTACATGCACCGTTATGCGTGTGCCTGTTGTTCCAACCGGGTGTCCAAGCGCAATTGCCCCGCCTTGTGGATTGAGAAGCTCGCGATCCAGAAAGCCCACCTTGGAATCGCGTCCAAGATACTGTTGTGCAAACGCATCGGAGTCGAACGCAATCTCGTTGGCAATAACCTGTGCGGCAAAGGCCTCATTGAGCTCAATCACCTCAAAGTCGCTCATATTGGCCTTGGTTTTTTGCAGTAGCTTGGATGTAGCATAGACCGGGCCCAGCCCCATCCGCTCCGGCTCCAGCGAGGCATAGGCATACTCGCGCAGGTACCCAAGGGGCTTAAGCTTACGGCGTTTCGCTTCTTTTTCCGACATAACCAGGACCGCCGCCGCGCCGTCAGTAAGTGGGCAGGCGTTGCCAACCGTGACTGTACCGTTCTGCCGGTCAAAGTATGGCCTGAGTTTGGCAAGCGCTTCTGCACTCTGATCCGGCCGTGGCCCGCTGTCTTGTTCCAGGAGGGCTTTGTAGCCTGCTATCGGAATAGGGATTATTTCCTCGGTAAGCAAGCCGTCCTCTGAGGCGCCAACCGCGAGCTTGTGACTGCGGAGCGCATACTCGTCCTGTCGCTCTCGTGAAATGTGAAACTCACGAGCCAGCACCTCGGCCGTGTCACCCATGATCATGCCGGATACCGGGTCGGTAAGCCCCTGTTGCACCCCAATGATAGGGGTCAGAAAGCGAGGTCTAAAGCCCATAAGCGTGCGAGCCTTTTGAAGCGGTGTCCTGGCCCGCATCATGCGAGACATAAATGAGGTGTACTCCTCATTGAAAAGCAAGGGGATGTTGCTCATGCTTTCGGTACCGCCAGCAATAATAATGCTGGCCTCACCCGCGAAGATCTTGTTTGCTGCCGTGCTTATGGACTCCATACCCGAGGCGCAGTTACGGTGCACCGTGTATGCCGGTATGTCGCGCGGAAGCCCGGCCTTGAGCGCAATGACCCGCGCTACATTTGCCGCATCAACCGGTTGGGCCACATTGCCAAAAATGACCTCGTCAAGCTCGTGAGGGTCAACTGAGTTGCGAGCTACAATGTGTTTGGTGACAAACGCGCCAAGATCGTCAGCGGAAATGTCTTTGAGCTCACCACCGGCTTTTGCCAGCGGAGTGCGAATACCATCAACAATTGCCAGTCGTTCCTTCATATCTTTGCTCCTCATGGACAAGTTTACTACCATCGACGCTCGGACGGAAAATTTATCGCGAACCTGTCAATAATTGTGTTTATAGACAAAATAGAAGCCGCTTTACGGTAGGCCCCTATCTTTACTACCTTGAAGCTATGTCTTTGTTACCAAAAGAAAGACGGGGAGAGAACATGATGAGGTGGAGGAACAACACCAACAAACTACTTACACAGGCTATTCTTGTATTGATACTGGCTTTCGCGGGCATTCTTGCTGCTTGTACTACCGGTGCGGTAGAGCTTGAAGATGGGGAGTACCTCGTGGTCGCGGATCGTTACGGCGAGGACGGCTGGACGCCCTACTTGAGCGTTTCTATTCGCAACGGCCGCGTAGAAAATGGGGAGTTTGGCTATCGGAACTCGCATGGCGAGTATCTTTCAGACCAACAGTACCTAAATACCAGCGCCTTTCTTGCGCAGTTTAACGACGGTGGCTCGCTGCCCGGGGCAGCCGAGACGCCGAGTGAAGCATTTGAACTCCTTTTTGCGGAGCTGTTTCGTGGAGATGGAGTTCAGGCCTTTGCTGGCCGCGTTGTTGACGATCTCACCAGCCTTGAGACGGCGCTTCTCGCAGCCCACCCCGCTGCTTCTGTGGATGAGGATGGGGAGCCGCTGATAGCACAGACTTCTGGTGACGGTGACCCTATTGAGGCAGGGGAACACCCCGCCGTCGCTATGGAGTTTGATGCTGGCAAACGTAGCCGAGTAGCGCGCCGAGGAGGCCTCGCTTCCACCCTTGAGTCCGTTCTTGAGCCTGTCGGCCCGAGTGCTGCGGTGTCGAGTCACTACCTTGCCACCGAGGCGGCGCTTGAGGCCATGGAGGCTGGTGGAACTGCCGCCGATGCAGCGTTCGTTATGGCTGCAGTACTCAGTATGACCGAGCCCTGGTTCTCCAGCATTCTGGGCGGCGGGACATGGGCGTTGTACTACGATGCCGAGGAAGGAGTGGTTAAGTCCCTGGACGGGGTAGGCCCCGTAGCCTCGGGCGCTACCCCCGAACTATTTGCAGACTCTGACTTTCGCAACCGGTCGGGTATGCACATGGCAGTTGTTCCCGGGGCCTGGTCTGGGTGGATCGACTGGCTGGCTGAGTACGGGGTTCTTCCACTTGATGAGCTCCTGGCGCCAGCAATAGAGATTGGCCGTTCCGGGTTTCCGGCAAGTCAGGCCCTCGTTTCATGGCTGCAACTTGGCGAAGGTCTGGTAAGGGCCTATCCGGAAACGCAGGCGATCTACATGCCGGATGGGGAGATGCCTGCTGTGGGGGACACCATTTACCAGCACGACATGGCCGAGACCTTCTAGGAGCTTGCCGAGGCATACCTGGAAGCTCGGGAGGCCGGTGAACAGGCGGCGCTTGCAGCTGCACGAGACTATTACTACCGGGGGCCCATTGCCGAGTCTATTGTAGAGTTCTCTGACGAACATGGCGGGCTATTTGCACGTGAGGACTTCACCGAGTTTGAAAGCACCGGCTTTGCAGATCCAGTCATGACCACCTACAGAGGGCTGGACGTGTACCAGAACCCTCCCAACAGTCAGGGTATAACCATGCTGATAGGACTCAACATCCTTCAAGAGTTTGAGCTGGCCTCGTTGGGTGCGGAGAGCGCAGACGCCATTCATCTGCAGGTTGAGGCCCTCAAGCTAGCCTTGGCGGATCGGAACCGGCACGTTGCCGACCCTGAGTTTGTTGATGTTCCTGTAGAGGAGCTCCTGTCTCGTGAGCATGCCCAACAACAGGCTCAGAGGATATCAATGGACTCGGTGTTGGAGTGGCCTTTTGAAGACGCGCTCGCCTGGAACCCAAACGAGTCCAATACCACGACCTTTCACGTCATTGACTCGTATGGGAACGCTGCCGCTGTTACCACCAGCCTTGGAGCACAGTTCCTGGTAGTAGGTGATACAGGGATTCATATGAACAATCGAATGCGCATGATGCATCACGACGCATCCGATCCGAACGCTATCGAGCAGGGGAAAAAAGTGCGTCATACCAGCAACCCCTATATGGTTCTGCGTGAGGGGGAACCCTACATACTTGGTGGAAACACTGGAGCCGACTTTCAGCCCCAGGGCCAACTGCACCAACTGGTGCGTCTTGTGGACTTTGAGATGACTGCCGAGCAGTCTGTGGAACAGCCGCGTTTTGTTACTACCGGAGTTCCCGACACCACGCAGCCGTTTATTGCCGAGGGCGGTCTGGGCGTAGAGCCTGGGCTACCGGATGAAGTGCGCGAGAACCTCATAGCACGTGGACATCGAGTTGAGGACGGGGGGATATTCGGCAGTGCGAATGTAATTCGGATCTGGAATCACAGCACCGGTGAGATTGAGCTTGGGGCCGAGCCGCGGGAAGAGGTCTCCAGCGGTGAAGTACGGTGATCTCAGATGGGTGCTCAATAGTCCGGCCCCCGGCGTGACATGTGGGGTACCGACAGGTTATAGTGACGATATGACTCAACAATACCTAAGGAGGGCTTTCGGCCCTCCTTTTTACAGTTTCCTCATAGGCTCAGCGGCACTGCTCATGGTGGCTGCGTGCGTCCCGGCCGAGCCCAAGCCCGACAGCACGGACGCTGGCGAGCCTGCTGTGCTGGACGGCGGCGAGCCTGACGCAGTTGCGTCGCCTGGGGAGTTGCCGTTGGCCGACGGTGTTCGGGGTGTCTCCGAAACCCTTGAAGAAGGAGCGGCTGTCTCTGTTGGCGAAGACCTGCACGGGAGAATGCAGCCCGGGCCGCGGGCCATGACGGCAGAAGGCCCCTATGCTGTGGTCTCGCGTGACCCCATTGCCTCGAGGATTGGGTTCGAAGTTCTTGAACGAGGGGGGAACGCCGCCGACGCCGCCGCTGCCATTGCTTTTGCAATTAGTGTAAGTGAACCACATTTTTCCCATGCATTGGGCGGCGGAACCTGGGCTTTGTACTACGAAGCCGAGAGTGAGCAGGTCTATGCAGTTGACGGCGTTGGGCCTGCAGGTCAGAACATTGACATTGAGTTTTTTCGGGATCCACAGAAGAATACGGGCTACGGGGTACATCGCACCATTGTTCCCGGAGCTTGGGACGGCTGGATGCTCTGGCTTGACCGTTTTGGTACGGAAGAGCTGGACAGCCTGCTGCAACCGGTAATAGACCTTGCAGAGCAAGGGGTCCCTGCCAGCCGAAGTATGCGGGGCTTTATTGTTCAGGAGCAGGCTCGGATAGCGAGTATGCCCCATACTGCCGAGGTCTTTCTTCCCGAGGGTCGACCACCTGCGCTGGGCAGTTTGATCTATCAACCCAACCTGGGCGGAACCCTGCGAGAGTTGCGAGACGCCTACCGGAGCGCGCGTGATGGCAGTTCCGAGGACGTACAGAGTGCCCGGATAGCCGGACTGCAAGCGGCTCGTGACTATTACTATCGGGGGCCGAT
Organism: Spirochaetaceae bacterium; assembly: GCA_003564775.1. Classification (GTDB taxonomy): domain Bacteria; phylum Spirochaetota; class Spirochaetia; order DSM-27196; family SLAA01; genus SLAA01. The sequence goes on along the minus strand of PXEI01000100.1, from coordinate 12,254 downwards.
TGCGGAGCGCCTGACTGCCTTTCTTCAGTCCAAAGGTGGTTTTCTGGTGCCGGAAGACTTTGCCGCGTTTGAGGCCGAGCTTCGTGAGCCAATCTCAACCGAGTATCGGGGCGTTACGGTGTACCAGGCTCCCCCGAATAGCCAGGGAATATCCATGCTCATGGCGCTTAACATACTCGAAGGTTACGATCTATCGAGCCTGGGGCCAGACAGTGGGGAGGCAGTTCACTACATAATTGAGGCTACCAAACTTGGCAAGATCGATGTGTATCACTATGTCGGTGACCCGAGCTTTGTGGATGTACCGGTTGAGACACTGCTGTCCGAGGAGCATGCGCGGGCGCAGCGTGAGCGAATTGACCCTCTACATGCGCTTGAGTGGCCTGCCGAGGGTGGAATAGCGGTGGCTGCCGACTCCAACACAACCAGTTTTGTTGTATATGATAGCTGGGGTAACGCGGCGAGTGTGACTACATCGACAGGAGCACAGTTCCTGGTTGGTGGAGAGACTGGCATTATGCTGAACCAGCGCATGGCCAACATGGAGATTGCCGCCGCGAACCCCAACATGATTGCACCCGGGAAGAAGGTGAGGCACACTGTGAATGCGTATCTTGCCACGCGTGACGGACGGCCCTATATCTTTGGTGCCAATACCGGTTACGATACGCAGCCGCAGGGGAAAATTCAGCAGTTCGTGAATGTTGTAGATTTCGGTATGACCCCGCAGGAGGCTGTTGCTCGAAGGCGGTATATCACCCACGCCTTTCCGGCATCAACCTATCCCCATTTGGCCACAAATGAGTTGTACCTGGAACGTGGATTTCCACCCGAACTTGAGAAAGACCTGGTAGCCCGAGGCCACACTGTTGGCACGAGCGGAATAATTGGAAACGCGAACATGATTATGGTTGACCATGACACAGCTCAACTCCAGCTTGGAGCGGATCCACGCGGAGAGAATCTTGGGTTGCTGGGCTGGCCAGCTGGCGCCTTGGACGGCGTTCCTCGCGAGGAGGGCCACACGAATGAATAGATACCCGGAACAAGACCTGTTTCCGCAGCTCCTGAGCGTAGAGAATCCGGGGCGATATGTGGGCGGTGAGTTTGGCTCGGTAGCGCCGCTGTCCCGCACCGAATGGAACAGCACCGCGACTGACCGGGATCTGCTCATTGCCATTTGTTTTCCCGACACCTATGAAATAGGAATGTCAAACACCGCAATTCGGTTGTTGTACACCATGATAAACGCCCAGCCGGGGTTGCGCGCCGAACGCGTTTTTGCCCCGTGGCCAGACTATGAACAGGCGCTTCGCGAGAGCGGCAGGCCGCTGTACACCCTTGAGTCGGGAATCCCCCTTTCTGAGGTCGATATCATAGCTTTTTCGGTGGGCTACGAGCTTGCGGCCACCAACATCCTGGGTGTTTTGCAGGCCGGTGGGGTGTCGTTGCGGACAAATGAGCGGGGCGGCTCGGACCCCCTGGTTATTGCCGGAGGCCCCGGAATTTCCAACCCGGTGCCCTTTGGCGCCTTTATCGACGCGGTCTTCATTGGAGAGGCCGAGGGTCTGTTCCCGCAACTTGCGTCCGAGATAGCGGCGCATCGCAAGGCGGGACAGGCGCGCGCGGATCTCCTCAACGTGCTGCGGGAGAATCCGCATGTGTGGTATTCCGGGAAACCTGTGCCGACTCGCCGGGCTATCTGGAACGGCTTTTCCCAGGACTGCGTCCGCGTGCGCTTTCCGGTTGCCGGTGTGAAGGCCGTGCAGGATCACGGCACGATAGAGATCATGCGGGGCTGCCCACACGGCTGCCGCTTCTGCCATGCAGGAGTCTTCTACAGGCCGTACCGGATGAAACCGGTGGAGGCAATTATTGCTGAGGCCGAGTTTCTGGTAGACACCTACGGGTATCGTGACATTACGCTTTCATCGTTGAGCTCCGGCGACTACTCCGAGATAGGCCGGTTGGTCAACGAACTGAACGCGCATTTCGTCGGGCGTGGGGTTTCCTTTGCACTCCCTTCTTTGCGGGTGAGTTCCTTCACGCTGCCGATTATTGGGGGGCTGGCTGCGGTCAAGAAGTCGGGGCTGACCTTTGCCGTTGAAACGCCCACCGAGTGGGGCCAGCTGGTGCTGAATAAGCAGGTATCGCGACAGAACTGCGTAGAAATTCTGCGTGAGGCTAAGCGACTTGGTTGGCGTGTGGCAAAGTTCTACTTCATGATCGGGCTCCCGGTAGATGCACAGGAAGGCCATGAGCAGCTCGATGTCGCAGAAACTGCCCTGCAGGAAGCGCGTGCCATTGTTGAGTTTGTGTCCTCGGTTCAGTCCGAGGTGGGAATTAATATTAATCTGACCGTGAACACCTTTGTTCCTAAGCCACACACCTCATTTCAGTGGGCACCTCAGCTGGCGGAAGACAAGGCGCTTGAGTGTCTGTACGAGATTCGTCGTGGCCTTAAGGGCAGGCCAATTAAGGTAAGCTGGAACTCACCCTTTCTGTCCTTACTCGAAGGCGTTATAACCCGGGGTGATGAGCGCGCGGGTGAGGTGATTCTGGAGGCCTTTCGGCGTGGTGCCCGTATGGATGCATGGGACGACCAGGTCTCGCGTGAGTTGTGGCAGGAGGTTTTTGCCAGCACCGACTGGGATGTCGTTGGTGAAACGCTTTCGGGCCGCGACCTTGACTCGGCCCTGCCGTGGGATACGATAGAAAGTGGAGTTTCAAAGGAGTACCTGCGCACAGAGTACCGGCGCTCACGCTCCGGTGAGCTGACCGAGCAGTGTGCTCCCCAGTGCCGCGACTACTGTGGAATTTGCAATAGGGAAACTCGCGTGGTGGATCTTCGTCCGGCTTCGCCCATCGCTTCCCCCGCGCCATCCACAGCAGCCGAGCCATCCTCGACAAGCTCCGAAATCATTCAAAATGTCCCGGTTCAGGGCATAGATATGCATGACCCTGGTGCCGAGGTGAAGCGTTTGCTCATTCGGTTTACCAAGACTGGCCCGGCGGTGTTCTTGCCCCATCTCTCGGTGGTACGCGCGCTCGAACGCGGTGCTATACGTGCAGGGCTATCGTTGCGGATGAGTGAGGGGTTTAGCCAGCATGCCCGGATGGAGTTTGCCCAGCCACTATCTATTGGGGTGGACTCCGCCGAGGAGATTGCGAGTATCGAGCTGCTTGAGTCGCCAGGAGATGATGTAGTGCACGCACTCAATAGCGCGCTTCCGGAGGGAATCCAGGTGCAGGAATGCCTCACCATTGCGGGTTCGCGACCGGAACGGAAAAAGGCACCCTCGCTCGGGGCCGCCTACGGTGGTGCAGAGTACCTCATTTACCCGGGGAGTTCGGCGCCGGTACCTGGCCAGCCTGAGGCGCAGGACTCTCTTGAGACGCTGGAGGCCAGGCTATCTGGCTGCCAGGAGGTGTCGTTCTGCCAGATGACCGAGGATGGGCTGCAGCTTGTGCTTCCAGCTGGGGCAACCGGCCCGGTTGGAATTACGCGGTTGATCGAGCGCGTGTGTGAACGCAAGCTCCCAGATGCCGAGTTGCGGATTCGGCGCCTGCGGTGTTTTGCGCGGCTTGACGCTCTTGGGGAAATTGTTGGTGATCATGACCGACTGGTGGACTATCTTGACCTGTATCGTCGCTGGGAGTCTGAGCGCACCTCTGTAGATAGCCTGGCCAGCATCTCTCCTGGTTCCGCTGCCAGCGCGACTGATACTACCGAGCCGGTTCCTTACGAGTAGTTGCCGTAGAAAACCCGCCGCTGTCGGCGGAACTTAGCCAGATACTTGCGCCTGCCGACAGCAGCAACCATTACCCCAAACACGAATCCGCCGATGTGAGCAAAGTAACCAACGTTGTCAAAGGCTCCGCCAGTAATGGTCATAAACCCGGAAAAAAACTGGAGCAAAGCCCAGACTCCAAGAAACACAAAGGCGGGCAGCTTTGCATTCATAAGAAAGAATCCAATAGGAACGAGTGTGAGAACACGGGCCGTTGGATACAGCACTATGTAAGCGCCAAGTACCGCAGCAATAGAGCCCGAAGCGCCGATGTTCGGAACTGCGAGGGACTCAGCAAGTATGCCCTGGGCCAGACCTGCTAGAAGACCGGCACCGAGATAGAAGAACAAATACCGGAAGTGTCCTAACGCATCCTCAACATTGTCACCAAAAATGAAAAGGAACAGCATGTTGCTGAAGAAGTGGATAAAGCCTCCGTGCAGAAACAGCGCGGTGAACAGGGTGTGCCACTCAGAAAGCGGAGCAGACAGAACCCGCTCCGGGGTGAAGGCATAGGTGAGGGTGAACTGCATAGACTCAGCCCCTGGAAGAACCAGCTGGTAGATGAATACGGCGGAGTTTATGAGAATAAACAGGGTGTTAAACACCGGAAAGGTCTTGGATCGCTGATAGTCTTTGAGCGGTATCATGTGTTCGTTCCTTACTCCCTATATGTGGTAGGCGCTTGAGTCCATTCCGGCGGTAGCACGTGCTATCTCGTAGCGATCAGGCTGCAGCGGGTAGTCCCAGCAGCCTCTATAATGCTCCACCCGCCCCGGAAATCCAAGTTTGAACTGGTACAACCCGTGCATTGGGTGGTGGTGTGCACTATTAGGCGGAACGCCAAAGAGATCATAACTCTTGCAGCCAGCCTTCCGGGCCAGGCGCATTGCCTGCCACTGAAGCAGGTGGCTTGGCATGCGGTGGCGCTCCTCCGAGCTGCTGCCACCGTACAGATAGTACGCCTTGGCAGCGTGGTGCAGTACGATTGCAGCGGCAAGCGGCCTGCCTTTGTACTCTGCAAAGTACAGCGCTGGCCGTGTTGCACCTCGGTCATGCGGTTCCTTGTGCGGTTCCCCCGGCGGAAGCTCGGCGGCTCGGAAGAGATCAACAAAGTACTCAATCTCCTCGGCCGCAATTCCCTGACGTTCCGAAGTCTCTTGATAGAGCCGGTAAAAACTGTCAAGTTCATGCTCGTGGCCACGACGTATATGAACCCCACGGCGTTCCGCCAAACCTATATTGTAACGAGTCTTGGCCTTCATAGCGGCAAGTAGCTCCTGCTCCGGGCCGCGAAGGTCCACAATTACGGTATCTGGGGGCTGAAGATCAGTGGGTGCCTTACGCAGCTGGCGATTCTCGGTGCCGAAGTTCATGCGGAGCTCGCGGGTGCGGGCTGCGGGTGGCCCCTGCCATTCACCGTCTTCATCAAAGTAATCAGGGTCGATATAGGGAGTGTGCCAAGGGAGATCAAACCTCACTGCCACACACCAGTCGGGAAGCTGCTCACGCAGTTGCTCCGCAATGGTCTCCAGATGGTGCCCTTCGCTTCCCATTCCTGGCTCCAGTTCGGGCCCGTGTGGAACGTACACACCGTAGAGCTCCGGGCCAAGGCGTCTGCTCACAGCCCGAAGGGCTACCTGATCACGGTCGTTGCTGAGCTGAAACCCAAACACTTCGTGTCCTCGTAAGGCCTTAAAGCGTGCCCAGAACGCACTCTGAAGCAGGTTGGCCGCCGGAGGCATAGGCCGGGGGGTAGAGTTTCTCGTGTCTGTCGACTGAAGCCGCAACTGCATCAGTTGAAGGTAACGCGGTAAACCGAAAGTGTAAATGCCGGACACCCTTGTCGAGAAGGCAGCAATATATTACTTTTGCTATATGAAATACGAAGTTCTGGTGCTGGGCTCCGGCCCGGCCGGGTTTGAAGTTGCGCGGCAGGTAGCACGGGCAGGTAAGTCCACCGTGCTAATTACAACAACTCCACCCGGTGGACGCACGACCGTGGGAAGCCTTCTGCCAAGTAAGGGGTGGCTTCATGCGGCGCACCACCGCGAACCGTCCGGGCAGGCCGGGCCGTCCGGGCAGGCCGGGCCGTCCGGGCAGGCCGGGCAGGCCGTACGACTGACACCCGAACAAAGCGCTAACACCGCCGAACAGATACGCGCCGGTATTGCTGCCCGCGTTGCCTGGACGCATCGGGAGCTTGAGGCAGCGGGCGTCACGGTGCTTTCCGGCACCGGCACCCTTCTGAGGCCGGGCTTTGTGCGGTTTACTCCGGCGGAGAACCCCCCAGTCACATCCGGGGCCGCTCCGGTACCAGTGCAGGAACAGGAGATAGAGGCAGAGCATATTGTTCTGGCAACAGGTTCCGAACCGACCTTCTCACCCGGTGTCAAACCCAACGGCCAGCTCATTATTGCACCTCGTCACACCAAGATGCTGACTGAAATTCCCGCCTCGCTCATTATGGTGGGCGGAGGAATAACCGGAGTAGAGTACGCAGAGGCCTTTGCCCGGCTTGGGGCTAAGGTAACCCTCCTGAGCTCACGTGAGATTCTGCCCCGCTTTGACCGGGAGTATGTTGGGCTTCTCCAGTCACATTTGGAAGACTGTGGCGTAACCTTGTCTACCGGAAGCCGTGTGCTCTCGGTCGACGTAGCTGTCGGTGCCACAGCTGGCGAGTCAGTAACGGCGCGTACCGAGGACGGCTTGGAGCATACCGCGGCTATGGCCTTCATTGCCACCGGCCGCGCCGCCGATCTTACCTTTAGTGCCCTGGGAGAAGACGAGCGTGAAACCCTGCTGGACCCAACCGGTAGTTTCATTCAAACTGACGCTTCGGGTCGTACGCGGCTACCCGGGGTCTATGCGTGTGGTGATGCAGCCGGGCCTCCGTTTACCGCGAACCATGCGCTGCACCAGGCCAGGCGTGTTGCGGCCACCATTTCCAGGGGCCTAGAAACTGCAGGCACTCCACCACTGTTGGAAGCTATCTACACCGACCCGCAGCTGGTACAGATTGGAGCGGTACAACCACGACATGCCATAGCGGACTCCATTGTGGAGCACCGCCGCAGCTGGAACAACTCTATGCTGAGCTTCCTGCCCACGGCTTCCCGCGCTGGGGGTGCCGTTGCAGACCGAGGCGAGCTGAAGGTACAGGTTGGCCCCGACGGTCTGATACAGGGCGCGGCGGCTATTGGCCCCGGTGCAGCCGAGGTGCTGGCTCCGCTCCAACTGGCTATGCAGCAGGGACTCAGTTGGGAGGCCCTCACATCAGAACCTTTTGGGTATCCAACCTGGAGTGAGGTACTCAGCGGTTCAGCCAGCTCATGAGCAAGCTCTTTGAGGAACTGGACTACCGGGAAACACCGTTGGGTGAGCTCTATCTGCGTCGACGGCGTCATATTGCTCTGGATCTCGATGTCTACGAGATCAAGCTTGGGAATGATTTCCTTATGTCGAGCATGTTCACCGCATCCGAGATCGCCCTTGGTCGCCTCGGCGTGGCCATGGCGCACTCGCGTTCCCGTTCTCGGTCAAACCTGCCGGATCCTCCAGGCAGGATCGACGTCGTGGTCGGTGGGCTTGGTTTGGGCTACACCGCTGCTGCGGTGCTGGAAAGTGAAAACACCGGCTCACTGACCGTGATTGAGTACCTTCGGCCGGTTATTGAGTGGCACCAACAGGGCCTGCTCCCGGTATCTTCGCAGCTCATGACTGATCCGCGATGCAGCGTAGTTCAGGGCGATTTTTTCGCTTGCGCCGCCTCCGAGCAGGGTTTTGACTCGGTACAGCCAGGCAGACGCTTTGACGCAATTCTCGTCGACATCGACCACACTCCTGAACAGTGGCTTAGTTCCAGTAACGAGTCTTTCTACCACCCAGAGGGCCTGCGACATCTCAAAGGTCACCTGCATCCGGGAGGCGTGTTCGGCCTCTGGAGCAATGAGCCGGAAGCTGCGGAGTTTACGCAGCGACTTGCCACCGTATTTGGTGCGGCCTATGCCGAACTGGTGGTGTTCCATAACCCCCTGCAGAACCGCGACTTCACTCAGAGCGTATACATCGCGATAGCTGAGTCAGGCGACGCTTCGCCACAACCGGAGTAAATACTATGTCTGCAACCCTCCCGCTTTACTACGACGACCCTGACCTTTACCAGTTCAAAGCGAGCATTGTTGAGATGCGTGAACACGAAGGTACAGGCGTCTGTGAGATTGTTCTTGACCGCACAGCGTTCTACCCGGAAGGTGGCGGACAGCCTGCAGACCGCGGAAGTATTGGTGGAGTGCCGGTAGCACAGGTGAGCAAGGACAACGGGGTGATCCTGCACCGGCTTGAGGTGCGCCGCGAGCAGCTGCCAAAGGGCTTTGTACCCGGCGCCGAACTTGACTGCAGGGTCGACGAAGCGTGGCGGCGCGACTACAAGCAACAGCATACCGGGCAGCACATCATCTCGGCCGCTCTGCTGGAGGTGGCCGAGTTCCCGACGGTGTCGGTGCACCAGGGTGCAGAGTATCTCACGGTAGAGGTGGAGAGTGAGAGTATCTCGGAAGCTCAGATTGAGGCGGTGGAGCGGCGCGCGAACGAGGTGATTGAGGCAGATCTTCCGGTACGCACGGTCTGGGTGACCGACGCGGATATCGAGTCCTACCCATTGCGGCGTGCACCAAAGGTGAGCGGCAGCATACGGCTGGTAATGGTTGGCGAGTTTGACTGTGTTGCCTGCGGCGGTGTTCATGTGGGACGCAGCGGCGAGGTGCGAGTTGTTCACTGCATTGGAGTTGAGCGTATTCGGGGCCGGGTACGGACGGTCTGGAAGACCGGCGACCGAGCACTGGCCGACTACCGGCAGAAGTGTGAAACCGTTCGGGAGCTTGTTGATGTCTTCTCGGCGCCGGTGCCGGCGTTGGCGGCAAAAGTTCACGCCAAGCTGGATGAGTACAACGACCTCACGCGGCGCCTGGGGTTGCTTGAGCGGCGGCTTGCCGAGGAAACGGCTGCACGCCTCCTGCCTCAGTCGGGCCTCGTTACTGCGGCCTTTGAGAACGAGGCAAAGGGTTTTCTGCGCCAGGTCGGAGAGCGGTTGGCTGCCGAGAGCGGAGTAGCCGCCTGTCTGGTGAACCGGAAGCAAGACTCGGTTGAGTGGTGCATTGCAGTCTCTCCCGACCGCGAGTTTGACTTCAACTCTTTGAAGCCTGAGCTCTTTCGCATTGTTGCTGGCAAAGGTGGCGGAAAAAGCCCTCTCTGGCAGGGCGGCGGCTCGGATCCTGACTGCGCAGATGCTCTCTTTAGCGCCTTTGTTCGGCATATCGGCGGATAGTGAGTTAGGGATATACGCCCTGACTGACACACCGGGGCAGATAGGGCCAGTCCTTTCAGGGTACGATTTTTGATGAGTTAGCTCGCCAAATCGTGACCACCCAGAATAGTGGCGCGGCAGTGGTTTTCAATGCGACCCATTTGAGAAGATGAAAGATGCTCTCGGTTTCATGAAGTTGGCAACCTATCGCGAAAATGCTTTCCAACAGAAGATATCTATGACTTGGGTCGACGCGAGGGCAGTGGTCCGGAATCGAATAAAAGTCTGCAAATGGAATGGCGAGCGATCGGTGATTCAGAACATGTGGTCTACTGCGCGCTGCGCAGGGCCTCAGCAACATCGTTTCTTGAAGTCTCAATGATCACTCAACCCAGCCTGCGCAGCGGCTCATAAGTATGATCGATGCGTGAGCCGAACATCTGCCTCAACAATTTTGATCGGAATGAGTGATTCTAGAATGAGAGCAACAAACCTTTACGAAACAGCGTAAAGTGGTTCTATCGTCTTTGCTGACAAATATCGAAGATAGTCTGCGGCGGCGCAATATCCGCCAAGATTTCTTCGATGTAGACCTTGGGAATGAAGCCACTCAACTCGATGTTCATTCGGCTGTAGGAGCTCCTTCAGAACCGTAGTGTGAAACTGAGTGAGCAGCTCGGCATTTGTTATCGGACGCGAAGATAGGCTCGGTCTCCCTTAATATCAAACTCTGTTCCAAACGGAGCGGATAAGTCCGCAAGGTCTCTGAGAATCTTTGCTCCATATTCGCCTCTTGCGGGTAGTGGGTACAGCTTCGATGGGTGGTTGTCGACTTCCTCCAAGACCGCCTCTGCGGTTCCAAGAGAAATCGGATGTAGCACTAACTGCTCCCATTGTCCCTTATTGAAGCTCCCTTTCGCCACAACACTCTGCCAGCAACGACTGTCGGGCCAATATGCCGGGCCTGCAGTCGGGTGAAAGATGAAATTACCCAAACTATAGAATATCGGACGTTCCTTGTATATCTCAATAGCCTGAAGCATTGGTACTCCATGTCCGAAAAATGCATGAGCACCGGCATCAATGCACTTATATGCGAAATCCTGCAACCATGCTCCAACATCCTGCCACTGATTCTCCCAGTGATGCTGATGTACATACACCAACACCATCTCGACAGTCTGTGCAGCATTGGCAATCAACTCCAAATGTCGTTTGCAGTCACGTTCGTCTATGACACGTTCCAAAGCAAAGTGCGATCCTCGGGAAAAAACCTGATCTCCAAGCCGCAGCTCGTGCTGCGCGGTTGGACTGTGACCCAATCTAGCAAATATCTCACACAGCCGTTCGTACTCTGTAGTCGGAACCACGTTGACCTCTTCGACTTTGATAGGATTGATGCCTGGTCTTGTATGTCTTCCAACATCACGCCGTGCGGTTGCAAAGGCAGGAGATGGAATTCCGCCGGAGGCCATTGAAAATAGTGCTACTGCGCCGTTTGGAGTCTCAATTCTTCCGAACTTCTCAGCAGCCTCAAGATCTATACCGGTGCCAGCATGGACGAGTCCTCTTTTCTCAACCTCCGTGATGGTTTCTATCACTCCGCGCGGGCCGAAATCCCACGAGTGATTATTGGCTAGCGACATTAGATTAAACCCAAGCTCTTTCAGTGCATCCACCATAGACGGATCTGGCCGGGTACACCACTCGGGGCTCTTCATTGGCCAACTATGTTCGCAGCCCTTGATTGTGCCTTCAAAGTTAGTGAACACGACGTGGCCTTCGTTCAGCAACGATGCAAGGGCCCGCCACTCGGAGGGGTCGTGCGGTTTCATTTCGTGCTCCATAAGCGATTGACCGACGGCAATTAGTTGAATAGCATCGTTTTCATTACTCATGAACTACCTCCTAGGTATTCGAATAAGCGGCGTGTGGCTCGTGTTATACAGTGCCAGCGGCATCATGATAACAGCAGTTCAGGTAGAAATAGCGATATGGTAGGAAACACGCTTACCAACACTAGTGCTATCAGCATCGCCAAGAGAAACCAGCCCATAGAGGGGATGATTTCGGATATCCGTATACGCGCAATAGCACAGGTCATCAGAACTACGGAGGCCACCGGTGGTGTCTGCTGGCCTATGCCAAGATTTATTGTAACAAGCAGTCCGAAATGAACCCGGTCGATCCCCAGCTGATCAGCAAGCGGAAGGAATATTGGAACCAGCATGAGTATTGCAGGGGTTCCGTGGATCACTGTGCCAGCAAGCAGAAAGAACGTGTTTATTAGTATCAGAATAACCCAGTAGTTATCCGAGATCGAGGTTATTGTCTCAGCTATTCGCACCGGGATTCCTTCGTACGATAGGTACCAGCCAAGCAGTGTGGATGTGGCAATGATGAACATCAGCATCGCCGACCGTGAAACGGCGGTCTTCAGTGTACCGAGCAAAGATCGCCAGTCAAGAGTGCGGTAGATTAAGGTAGACATAATGATGGCCCACAAAGCAGCGATGGCGCCGGATTCAGTAGCGGTGAAAACTCCGCCCAATATGCCTACCAGAATCACGACAGGAATTGTCATTGGAAGAATTGCGCCTCTGGCCGTTGTCAACAAACGCTTGAAACTAAAGGTATGCTGGGTCGGGTATCCGCGTCTCACCGCTTGTAGGTAAGAGGTAAACATCAGTAGGGAACACACCAAAATGCCCGGAAGTATACCTGCCGCAAACAGCTTTGCGACCGAAGTCTCAGCCACGAAAGCATAGAGGATCAGATTGAGACTCGGCGGTACAATGATCGACATTGTAGCCGACGTGGCGGTGACTGCTGCCGAATAGGCTTTGGAATAGCCGTGCTTGACCATCTCCGGAATCATCATCGATCCGATCGCTGCTGCATCGGCTGTTGCCGAGCCTGATATGTTCGAGAATAGCAGCGAAGTGACGATATTGACCTGTGCCAAGCCGCCGCGAAAATGGCCAACGAGTGCGCCTGCAAAATCCATGAGTTTGACAGCTATCTTGCCTTGGTTCATGACCTCGCCAACCACAAGAAACAAAAACCCGGCGACAAGCAAGTAATTTCTTGTCCCCGCAAAGGGTGTTACACCAATGATCAACGGCATTATTCCTGGATCTAGGAAAATCATGACTGTC
>PXEI01000421.1 GCA_003564775.1 Spirochaetaceae bacterium | reverse complement strand
GGACGTTTACTGTTGGTGCGATGAGTGTTTCAGCCGGAAACTTTGCGCAGACGGGAGACAACGGAGCAAACACGCAGAGTGTGGCCTCTCTTGGAGTGACCGGCGGGAGTGTGAGCTGGGACCAGGGAGATCTGGTATTCGGTGGAGCGCTGACCCAGAGCGGCGGCACTGTAGAGCTTGGAGCGAAGACGGTTACCGGGCTGAGCGAGCTTTCGATGAGTGGAGCGGGAACGGTCAGTGATCTTGGCTCAGCCGATATTACTGTTTCAGGCCCTGTAACGTTTACCTCTACAGGCGTCGGGACAGCTGGCGGCACCTCGATTGTGCGGATGGATGCGCTGGCTAATTTGGATATAGGCACTATCGGTTTGAATAACCTTGAAGTGGGAGCTGCGGTAACGGTCGCGGGAGCTGCAGCAGCACCAGATGTGAATGCGTTGACCTTTGTTGCCGGCGGCTCACTGGCAGTAGGTGGGCAGGACTTTCAGGCGAACACTGCGACGGTGACGCAATCGGTGACGATTGGAACCGGAGGAGCATTTTCCACGGTAGCAGGACTGACGGTGAATAGCGGAGGATCGATTACTGCTACCGGCAGCGGTAGTGTGACGGCAGGAAATGTCTTGACGCTCAACGGTACCGGAGCGATCAGCACGGCAACTGGAGCTCTGACGGTAACAACCGGCGGTGCGACGCTGAATGGCAGCGGAGCGGTAAGTACGACCGGCGGGAACGTGACGATATCTGCCGGAGGGCTGAGCTGGGCAGGGACTGCGACTTCGACAGTAACGGTTGGCGGAGCCGGAGTGTTAGGGATCACGGGGAACTTCACGCAGGCGGCAGGAGCGAACGGGGATGTGACGGTAGGTTCGGGTGGTGTGAGCGTGAGCGGCACCCTAACCAACCATGCGCAGATCCAGGTGACGGATGGCAATCTGGCAATAACTGGAACAGGCCCTCACAGCAACGCAGGGACGATTGTGACGGTTACCGGAGGCACGCAGAGCTACACGGGCAACCTGACCAATAGCGGAACGATGACCGGCGTTGGTCTGATCAGCATTGGCGGCGATTTGACTTCCGGTGGAACGGTGAACCTGGGAGCTGGCGGGGCGCAGGTGGTCGGGAATGCTGACTTCAGCGGCGGGACGGTGGACTTTAACGGTGTTGGGAATGCAGTTCTTGAGGTGCAGGGGAACCTGGTACTTACCGCGGGCACCACCCTTACGGGCATGGACAGCGCTGACATTATCCGCTTTACCGGCCCGAATGTGCAGCAGGTAACCAGCGGAGGAAATGTATTTCCCTCTATTGAGGTAAACAAGAGCGGCGGGAGCGTAGTGCTACAGGATGCTCTGGGGCATGTGGCTGGTGGAACACTGACAATCTACCCGAACGGTGAGTTTCGCGCTGGAGGCAACAATTTTGATATTCCGAACCTGGTCTTCATAACACCGGGCGGCGCTGACGCGCAGCCGGTTTTTGAGCTATCAGGTGGTCAAGTACTTAAGGAGATCGATTCAATCACCTTTGGAACAGCAAACGATGCAGGCACATTCCGTTACGTGGGGACAGGTGATGTTCTGCCCTTTGCGGCAACTGCGCCACCTGAGACATATGACTTCCATATTTTGGAGATTGGCCGTCCCGGAACGGCCGGCGCGGCAACGGTTTCAGCGGAGATCCGTGTGTTGCACCGGTTGGATATCATAGATGGCACCATGACGCTATCCGCAAATGCCGAGATCCAACGAGATGTTGTTATTCGCGCTGATGGAGTGCTTGATGCCGGTTCCCGAACTATCACCGTGGCTGGCCGTTGGTTGAACCAACCTGGGATTGCAGGTTTCACCCCGGGCACGAGTACGGTAGAGTTTTATAGTGCCGGGCTTGCCACAATTGTGGGCGGTTCGAATACGTTCTATGATCTTCGCATAGCGACTGACAACAAACGAGTATGGTTCCAACATGAAGGCTCAGCTCCCGGTACAGTTCAAACCATCACGAACCAGCTTTTTGTCGAGGCAAGTGGCGGTGGAACCCGTGTTGATCTACTTAGCACTTTTACCCTTCCCTTACAGGGTGCGGATGCGCTGGACCCGGCGGTAGATATCCCTGACGCAACGTATATTGCGATTGCACGCGGTACGGATCATCCTCCCGGGAATCTTGCGGACCAAAGTTTGCTGCAGAATGAGCAATGGGTGCTCAACGTCACCGGCACCGCCTTTGCTAACTTCGTGTATGTTGAGTTAAGCCATGCGCTCAATCCAATATTCCCAGACGATATTCTCTTCAACGATCCAAACTGGGTCTGGAACTGGCGAACGGTAATCCCGGTGTTTGATAGCTACACCCTTGATACTACCGGAGACGGCAGGATAGATCGAATTCGGGTACGTGTAGGACAGTTCCAGGCTGATGTCGACGGAGCCATTGAGCTTGATTTCAGCGCTGGTTGGGATTCAGCGCTCGACATTAGTATTGACAATTATGCCGGGCCCTTTGACTTTGAGCCCGCACGCGGAAACGACACGAATGCGGTGTTTTATATTGTGATACCCACGGCGAATCGTCCTGAACTGGATGCGAATCAGACACCAACGTGGCGTATCGACAGCAACACTACCTTGCAAACGACTACCGGTACCGGGGCCCGTTTTGTTGGTACTGTCGATCCCATCACCGGGACAGCCGAGGATCAAGTCACAATCGATAATGCTGCGCCTGCCATTGCTCATACCCTTGCCCTTGTTGGCCGCAATCAAATTTTTGTGCGCTTTTCCGAACCGGTTGTGCGTGGTGATAACGACAACCCCATTGGTGCTGGAGATGTAGATATCTTCGAGTATGATGGTGTTGCGGTCTCTTCAGTTACACCGGTCACCACCGGTGCGGCAGGCACGAGTGAGCTGCTGCTCTCACTTCCCGATCAAGTATCCGCGGCCGAGGTGATAGGCGCGCAGGCCTTGTCTGTAGTTGGAGCAGGTATCAAGGACCCGGAAGGAAACTGGGTACGCTGGGACAGCTATGGCACTGACTTTGACGGAACGCTGAATGCAAGATTTGCGAATGAAAATGAAGGCGACACTTTTAATGCCGGACTTCGACCCGTGACCCACCGCATCTCCGATCTCGGCCTGGCCCCAGACGGTGCCGGGCTTGTACAGCCGGTATTTGCGCGTGACATGGAAATAGCGAATCCGGTTGCAGGTGACGGCGCGGGCATTATTCGGAGGTTTGACGGCTCTGATTTTCTGCAGGTGAGTGAGTTGCAAATTCAAGCCGCCCTGGATGCGGCAATGCCCCCGGCAGCCGCGCCTACTCTCCACATTGATAGTCGCGTGCCCGAGGAGTTCATTCGTCGTGGTCTCTGGCTACCTGAGATAGCCAATGCAATTACAGATGAGGCCAATTTCAGCGGCCTTGTTCCGTATCGGAATTCGAATACATCCGACATTGCTGTTCAGTCGTCGAGCGGGCGGCTGCGCAACTGGCAGATAGATAGTGCTAACCCTAAGCTTCGCGACCGCAGCGAGTTACAGTTTGTTTTCAGCCAAGACTTACCGGCAGATCCCGGTAACCCCTTGTTTTTTGCTCGCGTAACACGACCAAACGCCTCAGACTGGTACCGCAGCATTGAACCGTACAAGTTCGAGGTGCGCAACATCACCACCCAGCGTGGCGGGGTGACCATAACCAACAACGTCATTAACCCGGAACTGGGGGATTTAGCAAACCTCCATTACACGCTTGATTCCGGTGGAGTCATTACTATTAATGTCTTTAACCTTGCAGGCGATCTCATTCAAAATTTGCAACGTGGTCGCCAGGAGGCTGGGCAATACACGGTTACCTGGGACGGCCGCAACCGCGGGGGTCACATTGTTTCCCGGGGAATTTATTTTATTCGTGTGGTCGGCCCGGACCTGGATGAGTATCGTAAAGTCATGGTGGTGAAGTGATGGGACGGCTTCTAAAGACTTCCGCAGTTGCCCTTATCTCGCTGCTGGTACTAATAGGCTGTGAGTTTTGGGGCATAGGTGTGGACAGCCCTGAAGCCACCTACGAGTACAGAGTGGAACTTGAACTAGCAGGCTCCTCATCCAGCGTTCAAACTGCGGAAGTGACCTGGCTTTTGCCAGACACTGCTACCGAGATAACCGGGGAGACTGTCAACGGTGACGGTGAGCGTGAGTGGGGCCCCAGGGCTATGGTTCTGGGTGCAACTGAGTCTGAGCGGATCAGCTCTTTCACCGGGACCACCGACCGTGATTGGAGCGATCTTCTGCGTCTTGAGTTGAGCGTGGAGGTTAATCCGATACTGGTAGCAGGGGAGCATGTCGCGGCCTTGCTGCGCTACACCGACATTCGGCTTGATGGTGAGTATGATTATGACGTTGCGTGCCTGGTCTTTGCTCAGGCCGTGCCAGCCCCAGAGCAAGAGTTGGTTGATATATGCGGAAGTCCTACCGAGGTACCGGTTGTGCACCTTCTGTTGGACACCGGGCCAGAAAGCATGAGCTATTCGGTAAACCTGCCGGTGCGCCGCTAAAGCGTGCGGGCCGCCCACCCCGGTGGGCAGCCAGCGCTAACTACATCGACCTAAATCAGCTAAGGGCTTCCAGCACCTCAAGTGCGTGCTCTTCAGGTTTTACCTTGGGGAAGACGTGGCTGATGACGCCGTTTTCGTCAATGATGTAGGTGTAGCGCATAACGCCCTCGTAGGTCTTGCCGTACATTTTTTTCTCGCCCCAGGCGCCGTAGGCGTGTATGGCCTGCTTCTCTGGGTCGGCAAG